>JAGNUJ010000007.1 GCA_017987055.1 Giesbergeria sp. | reverse complement strand
ATTTGCGACGCCCCAAAAGCAAACCGCCGCACGTTGCCGCGCGGCGGTTTTGATTCAGCGGCGATTATGCCGCTTTTGTTTCAGCTTAGGCAGGCAGCTGGGCGTGCATTTCTTGGATAGAAATCACCCCCAATTGCTCCATGTGCTGCATGCCCTCCACGGCAGCTTCCGCACCAAAAATGGTGGTGAAGGTGGTGACGCGCGCCAACAACGAACTAGTGCGAATCGCGCGCGAGTCGGCAATGGCGTTGCGGCGCTCTTCCACGGTGTTGATGACCATGACAATTTCATTGTTCTTGATCATGTCAACAATGTGCGGCCGCCCTTCGGTGACCTTGTTGACCACCTTCACCGGGACGCCAGCAGCCTCAATCGCCGCTGCCGTGCCCTTGGTCGCCACCAAATCAAAGCCCAGTGCCACCAGTTGGCGCGCAATGTCCACCGCGCGGGCTTTGTCGGCGTTCTTCACCGTCAAAAACACTTTGCCCGACGTGGGCAGCTTGGTGCCAGCACCGATTTGGCTCTTGACGAAGGCCTCGCCAAAGGTTTTGCCCACGCCCATCACTTCGCCGGTGGACTTCATCTCAGGACCGAGGATGGTGTCCACACCGGGGAATTTGACAAACGGGAACACCGCTTCTTTGACGCTGAAGTACGGCGGCGTCACTTCTTTGGTGATGCCTTGCGAAGCCAGCGTCTGGCCGACCATGCAGCGCGCGGCCACTTTGGCCAACTGGATACCCGTCGCCTTGCTGACAAACGGCACCGTGCGCGAGGCGCGCGGGTTCACTTCCAGCACGTAAATCACGTCCTGCTTAACGCCGTTTTCTTCGATTTCTTGGATCGCGAACTGCACGTTCATCAGGCCGACCACGTTCAAGCCTTCGGCCATCGCCGCAGTTTGGCGCTTGATTTCGGTCACCGTGGCCGCCGACAGGTAGTACGGCGGTAGCGAGCACGCCGAGTCGCCGCTGTGGACGCCCGCCTGCTCGATGTGCTCCATCACGCCACCGATAAAGGTGACGCCCGCCGAGTCGCGCACGCAATCGACGTCGCATTCGATGGCGTTAGAGAGGAAGCGATCGAGCAGCACGGGCGAGTCGTGGCTGACCTTGACGGCTTCGCGCATGTAACGCTCTAGGTCACGCTGCTCGTGGACGATTTCCATCGCACGGCCACCCAGCACGTAGCTTGGGCGCACCACCAGCGGGTAACCCAGCGCAGCCGCCTTTTCCAGCGCTTCTGGCTCGGTGCGAGCCGTGGCGTTGGGCGGCTGGCGCAGATTGAGCTTGTGCAGCAGCGCTTGGAAGCGCTCGCGGTCTTCAGCGGCATCGATCATGTCGGGGCTGGTGCCGATGATGGGCACACCAGCGGCTTCCAGGTCCAGCGCCAGCTTCAACGGTGTCTGGCCACCGTATTGCACGATGACGCCATACGGCTTTTCTTTGTCAACGATTTCCAGCACGTCTTCGAGCGTCACTGGCTCAAAGTACAGGCGGTCGGACGTGTCGTAGTCGGTCGAAACCGTCTCGGGATTGCAGTTGACCATGATGGTCTCGTAACCGTCTTCACGCATCGCCAGCGCTGCGTGAACGCAGCAGTAGTCAAACTCGATACCTTGGCCGATGCGGTTGGGGCCACCGCCCAGCACCATGATTTTTTTCTTGTTGGTCGGCTCGGCTTCGCACTCACCGTTGTCGCTGCCGTAGCCTTCGTAGGTCGAGTACAGGTAGGCGGTATCGGTGGCGAACTCAGCGGCGCAGGTATCAACGCGCTTGTACACCGGGCGCACGTTCAGGCGGTGGCGGGCTTGGCGCACGGCCTTTTCAGTGGTCTTGAGCAGCTTGGCCAAGCGGCGGTCAGAAAAGCCCTTTTGCTTCAAAGTGCGCAGGGTGGTCACGTCAAGAGCGGCCAAAGCGCCCTCGCCTTTTTCCGCGACCAACTGGTCGATGTCCATCTCAATCTTGACGATTTGCTCGATCTGCACCAAGAACCAGCGGTCGATTTTGGTGAGCTCGAACACCTCATCCACGCTCAGGCCCATCGCAAAAGCGTCGCCGACGTACCAGATGCGCTCGGGGCCGGGTTCGCCCAGCTCGCGCTCGAGCACTTCGCGGTCTTGCGTCTTCTCGTTCATGCCGTCCACGCCAACTTCCAAACCGCGCAGCGCTTTTTGGAACGACTCTTGGAAAGTGCGGCCCATCGCCATCACCTCGCCGACCGACTTCATTTGCGTCGTCAGGTGGCTGTCGGCAGCGGGAAATTTCTCGAAGGCAAAACGTGGAATTTTGGTGACCACGTAGTCAATCGACGGCTCAAACGACGCCGGCGTCACGCCGCCGGTGATGTCGTTGCGCAGCTCGTCCAGCGTGTAGCCCACCGCCAGCTTGGCGGCAACTTTGGCAATCGGAAAACCGGTGGCTTTAGACGCCAGCGCCGAGGAGCGCGAGACGCGCGGGTTCATCTCGATCACCACCATGCGGCCATCGACCGGGTTGATGGCAAATTGCACGTTCGAGCCGCCGGTATCGACACCAATTTCGCGCAGCACCGCCAAACTGGCGTTGCGCAGAATTTGGTATTCCTTGTCGGTCAGCGTCTGCGCTGGCGCCACGGTGATCGAATCGCCGGTGTGTACGCCCATCGGGTCAAGGTTTTCAATCGAGCAAATGATGATGCAGTTGTCGGCGGTGTCGCGCACCACCTCCATCTCGTACTCTTTCCAGCCGAGCAGCGACTCTTCAATCAGCAGCTCATTGGTGGGCGAGGCCTCTAAACCGCGCTTGCAAATCGTCTCGAATTCTTCTGGGTTGTAGGCAATGCCGCCACCGGTGCCGCCCAGCGTAAAGCTGGGACGAATCACCGTTGGAAAGCCCATTTCCTTTTGCACCGCCCACGCCTCGTCCATGCTGTGGGCAATGCCTGAGCGCGCGGAACCCAGACCAATTTTGGTCATGGCGTCTTTGAACTTCAGGCGGTCTTCGGCTTTGTCGATGGCTTCGGGCTTGGCGCCAATCAGCTCAACCTTGTATTTTTCGAGTACGCCGTTGTGCCACAAATCCAACGCGCAGTTCAGCGCCGTCTGGCCGCCCATCGTCGGCAAGATAGCGTCGGGGCGCTCCTTGGCGATGATCTTCTCGACCGTCTGCCAAGTGATGGGTTCGATGTAGGTGACGTCGGCAGTCGCCGGGTCGGTCATGATCGTGGCGGGGTTGCTGTTGATCAAAATGACCTTGTAACCCTCTTCACGCAGCGCCTTGCAGGCTTGCACGCCCGAGTAGTCGAACTCGCAGGCTTGGCCAATGATGATGGGGCCGGCGCCAATAATCAGGACGCTTTTGATGTCGGTGCGCTTAGGCATTTTTGTTTTTCTCCATCAAATCCGTGAAGCGGTCAAACAGGGTATCAATGTCCGACGCGCCGGGCGAAGCCTCAGGGTGGCCTTGGAAGCTAAACGCCGGGTGCTGGGTGTGCTCCAAGCCTTGCAAGGTGCCGTCAAACAGGCTCAGGTGCGTAGCGCGCAAATGCGCTGGCAGCGTGTCCAGCTCGACCGCAAAACCGTGGTTTTGGCTGGTGATGCAAACGCGCCCGGTACTGATGTCTTTGACCGGGTGGTTGGCACCGTGGTGGCTGTGGGCCATCTTGAAAGTGGTCGCACCCGCAGCCAAAGCCATGATTTGGTGGCCTAAGCAAATGCCAAAAATCGGCAGGCCGGTTTCGACCAGCGTGCGCACGGCCTCGATGGCGTAGGTGCACGGTGCCGGGTCGCCGGGGCCGTTGGACAAAAACACACCATCGGGATTGAGCGCCAGCACCTCAGCAGCAGGCGTTTGCGCCGGCACCACGGTGACTTTGCAGCCGCGCTCGGCCAACATGCGCAAGATGTTGCGCTTGATGCCAAAGTCATAGGCGACGACGTGAAACTGCGGCGCGGTTTGCTGGCCGTAGCCCTCACCCAACGTCCATTCGGTTTCCGTCCACTCGTAGGACTTGTCGGTGGTGACTACCTTAGCCAAGTCGAGGCCAGCCATATTCGGCGCGGCTTTGGCAGCGGCAATGGCTTGGTCGATACGCTGTTGCGTCACGACTTCGCCGGCAGCGAGGCCGACGATGGCGCCGTTTTGCGCGCCTTTGCTGCGCAGCAAACGGGTGAGCTGGCGGGTGTCGATGTTGGCAATGGCCACCGCCCCCTCGCGCACCAAGTAGGCGGACAAGGTTTCAGTGGAGCGAAAGTTGCTGACCAGCAACGGCAGGTCTTTGATGACCAGACCTGCGGCTTGGACTTTATGGGATTCGACGTCCTCGGCATTGACCCCGTAGTTGCCAATGTGCGGATACGTGAGCGTCACGATCTGCTGGCAGTAGCTGGGGTCGGTGAGGACTTCTTGGTAGCCGGTCATGGAGGTGTTGAACACCACTTCGCCGACGGTGGTGCCTGCGGCACCAATCGAATTGCCGATAAAGACCGTGCCGTCTGCGAGCGCCAAGATGGCGGGCGGGAAGGTTCCCTGTAGAGACAAAAGCACTGGGTACTCCGGTTTAGTTACGGTTACGCCCAGCGTAGCCAGAGACAAGTCTCTTGCAAAAGCTTTTGTGGGGGTCGGCTTGGGGGCTGCGCTAGGCGTATGGGGATGCGGAAAAAGCCGCCCATTATAGCCAGCGGCGCTTTACCTGTAGAGGCCTATCTGCGGGAAAACCCGGATTTTCAATGGGCAAGTGTTGACTCGGGTGCAGCGCTCACCGCGCTGGCGTGCAAGCAAATCGCTGCCGCCGCCGCCACGTTGAGCGACTCTTCGCCACCCGGCTGGCCAATGCGCACCGACAGCTGCGCGCGTGCCGCCACCGCCTCGCCCACGCCTTGGCCTTCGTGGCCCAGCGCCCAAGCGCACGGCCACGGCAGGCACTGGTGCTGCACTAGCGCGCCTTGGTGCGAGCTGGTGATGATGAGTGGCATTTGCAGCGCAGCCAGTGCGTCTGGCTCCAGAGCCTCGATCAGTCGCAGGCCAAAATGCGCGCCCATGCCAGCACGCAGCACCTTGGGCGCCCACAGCGCCGCCGTACCCTTGAGCGCCAGCACTTGGCCAAAGCCGAACGCGGCGGCGCTGCGCAAAATCGAGCCAACGTTGCCCGCGTCCTGCACCCGATCCAGCACCACTGCGGCCAGTGTCGGCTGCAGCGCTGGCGTAGCCGGCAAGTCCATCAGATAGCCCATCTGCGCGGGTGACTCCAGTCCGCTGATAGACGCAAACAGCGCATCGGCCAAAACTACTATTTTGATAGCTGCTTGCGCATACTGCACGGGCGCTAGAGGCCAAAAAGACTCTGAAAATACCGCAATGGCGGGCACTAAACCTCGCGCCAGCGCGGCGCGGCACAAGTGATCGCCCTCCAACCAGACGCGGCCTTGTTTGCGGTAGGCGCTGCTGTCTTGCGCTAGGCGGCGCAGGTCTTTAACAAAGACGTTGTCACGCGACTGGATGTGGGTGATGGCGGGTGTGGTCATGCAGTCAAACAGAGTTAAGCGGGCGCAGCAGCAATTGCGCCCGCACCGGTGCAAACGAGCTGCGGTGCAGCGGCGTCGCGCCATGCGCGCGCAGGGCGGCCAAATGCGCAGCGGTGCCATAGCCTTTGTGACCGGCAAAGCCGTATTCCGGGTAGTCGCTATCGACCTGTGCGCACCAGCGGTCGCGGTGGACTTTGGCCAAGATGGAGGCGGCCGAAATCGCCGGCACCAGCGCATCGCCTTTGACGATGGCTTCGGCCGGCACGTCCAGCAGCGGCAGGCGGTTGCCATCGACCAACACCATCACCGGCTTCAAGCGCAGCCCCAGCACCGCGCGGCGCATGGCCAGCAGCGTGGCTTGCAAGATGTTGAGGCGGTCGATTTCTTCGACGCTGGCTTCGGCAATGCTGCAGCACAGCGCTTTGGCACGGATTTCGTCAAACAGCGCTTCGCGCCGGGCAGCGGTGAGTTTTTTCGAGTCGCCCAAGCCGGCAATCGGTTGGCGCTCGTCCAAGATGACGGCAGCTGCAACCACCGGCCCGGCCAACGGGCCGCGCCCGGCCTCGTCCACCCCGGCCATCAAGCCGGCGGGGTACCACGGCAGGGAGTGTTGTTCAGTCATAAATCACTTTGCGAATCGCCTCGGCGGCCAATTGGGGGGTGTTGCGCAGCAGGCTGTGGTGCAGGGCGGTAAAGCGCTCTTGCAGCGCGGCGAGGCGCTGCGGGTCGTGCTGGCGCGCGTCAAACCATTGCAGCACGGCGGCGGCCAGCGCTTGCGGCGTGGCGGCATCTTGAATCAGCTCGGGCACGACGAAATCACCGCACAAAATATTCGGCAGCCCCACCCACGGCTGCAACTGCTTGCGCCGCATCAGGCGCCAGCTCAGCGCGTGCATGCGGTAGCCAATCACCATCGGGCGCTTGAACAGCGCGGCCTCCAGCGTGGCGGTGCCGCTGGCAATCAGCGTCACATCGCAGGCGGCTAAAACCGTGTGCGATTGGCCGGCCACCACCTGCAGCGCATCGCCCAAACCGCATTGCTGGGCGATGTGCTCGATGCGCGCTTTCAGCGCCGGCACCGCTGGAACTATTATTTTGATAGCTGGTAGCGCACGCTGTATAAGGGCTGCAGCCCGAAAAAACCCTGAAGTGATGTATTGCACCTCAGCGCGGCGGCTGCCGGGAAGAATCGCCAGCACTGGGGCGTCGTCAGCCAAACCCAGTTGTTTGCGGGCTGCTGCGCGGTCCGGCTCCATCGGTATCACCGCCGCCAGTGGGTGACCGACGTAAGTGGCAGCAATGCCGTGGCGCGCCAGCAACTCCGGCTCAAACGGAAAGATGCACAGCACATGGTCGACGCTGCGGCGGATTTTTTCGATGCGCTCGGCACGCCACGCCCAAATCGACGGGCAGACAAAATGCACGGTTTTGACGCCCGCAGCGCGCAAATCGGCTTCCAACCCCAAATTGAAATCGGGCGCATCGACGCCAATAAACACATCGGGCTTGTCGGCCAACAGGCGCGTGCGCAGTTGTTTGCGGATGCCGATGATCTCGCGCAGGCGGCGCAGCACCTCAAAGCTGTAGCCGTGGACGGCCAATTTTTCGCTCGGCCACCACGCAGCAAAACCGCGCTGGGCCATCTGCGCGCCGCCAATGCCGTGGGCAGCCACCTCCGGCCAGACGTTTTTCAGGCCATCGAGCAGCAAGCCAGCGAGCAAATCGCCCGAGGTTTCGCCCGCCACCATTGCGACGCGGGGGGTGGAGTCGGTCATGGCGTCAGCGCGCAATGCCGCGCGCGGAGGTGTTTAAAAAATCGAGCATGGCGGCAATGTCGGCAGCCGCTTGCGGGTGCTGCTCGGGCAGCGCGGCGATGGCGCTGCGGGCAGCATCCAGCGTCAGCCCTTGGCGGTACAGCAGGCGGTGCATTTGCTTGATGGCGCTGAGGCGTTCGGGCGAAAACCCGCGCCGGCGCAGGCCTTCAAGGTTCAAGCCGCGCACCGCCAGCGGGTTGCCATCGACCATCATGAACGGCGGCACGTCTTGCGAGATGTGGCTGGCAAAACCGGCCATGACGTGCGCACCCACTTGGGTGAATTGGTGCAAGCCGGTCAAGCCGCCAATGATGGCGTAGTCACCGATCTGCACATGGCCGGCCAAGGTGGCGTTGTTGGCGAGGATGGTTTGGTTGCCGACAACGCAATCGTGCGCAATGTGCACGTAGGCCATGATCCAGTTGTCGTCGCCAATCCGGGTCACGCCGTCGTCTTGCGTGGTGCCGGTGTTGAAGGTGCAAAACTCGCGCACGGTGTTGCGGTCACCGATCACCAAACGCGTTGGCTCGCCGGCGTATTTTTTGTCCTGCGGTGCGCCGCCCAGCGAGGCGAACTGAAAAACGCGGTTGTCTTGGCCAAGGGTGGTGTGGCCTTCAATCACGCAGTGCGCGCCAATAGTCGTGTTGGCTCCAATGGTGACGTTGGCACCAATCACGGCATACGGCCCGACGCTGACGCTGGGGTCTAGGCGGGCACCCTCGGCAATCAGGGCGGTGGGGTGAATCAAGCTCACAGCAAACGAACGCCTCTTACTGGTTAATCTGCTTTTACACCGCTCACGTTGCGCATGGTACACATCAGCTCGGCTTCGCAGGCGACCTCGTCCATCACGCTGGCCACGCCTTTGAACTTCCAAATACCGCCGCGCACACGGTCAATGGTGACCGACAAAATCAGCTGATCACCCGGCTCGACCGGGCGTTTGAAACGCGCACCGTCGATGCCGACAAAGTAATAAATATTATCGGCATCGGGCACTTTGCCCATCGCATCAAAGGCCAGCAAGCCGGCGGCTTGAGCGAGTGCTTCCAAAATCAACACGCCCGGCATCACCGGGTGGCCGGGAAAGTGCCCCATAAAGTAGGGCTCGTTGAAAGTGACGTTTTTAATCGCCTTAATGCGGGTGTTGCGCTCGAGCTCAAGCACCTTGTCCACTAGCAAAAATGGATAGCGGTGCGGTAGCTGCTTGAGAATTGCGTGGATATCCATCATCGAATTATTCTTCCGTTCATGCTGCTGTAGCTCGGGCTTTAAGAGACTGCTCTAGTGCCTTGATGCGCTCGCGCAGGCTGTGCAATTGTTTGAGGGTGGCAGCGTTTTTTTCCCAATGCGCATTGTCATCTATGGGAAACATGCCGGTGTAGTGCCCCGACTTGGGCAAAGAGCGTGTCACCACCGTAGCAGCTGAGATGTGGACGTTATCGGCTAGCGTCAGGTGACCTAGCACAATGCCACCGCCGCCGACGGTGCAATGCGCGCCAATCGTGGCGCTGCCGGCAATGCCAACGCAGCCAGCCATCGCGCTGTGGCGACCAATGTGCACGTTGTGCCCAACCTGCACCAAGTTATCGAGCTTGACACCGTCTTCAATCACCGTGTCTTGCAATGCCCCTCGGTCAACACAAGTGTTGGCACCAATTTCGACATCGTCACCAATGCGCACTGCGCCGAGCTGCTCAATCTTGATCCACACCCCTTGCTGCTGGGCAAAGCCAAAGCCATCAGCGCCAATCACCACGCCAGCGTGCAGGATGCAACGCGCGCCGATACGGCAGTCCTCGCCCACAGTGACACGCGATTTGAGTACGGTGTTGGCGCCAATGTGCGCGCCGCGTTCGACCACGCACAGCGGACCAATTGATGCGCTGGGGTGAACGACAGCCGTGGCATCGACTACCGCACTCGGATGTACACCAGCCAAAACCAACGGGCGGTGGTGCTTTTTCCAAAGCTGGGTGGCACGGGCGAAGTAAACGTAGGGGTCGTCAGCAACGATGCAAGCACCACGCGCCATCGCCAACTGGCGCTGAGCAGGTGCCACAATGACACAGGCCGCCTGGGAGGCGGCCAGTTGTTGCTGGTAACGCGGATTGCTCAGAAAGCTCAGGTCTTGGGGACCGGCACTGTCTAGTGGCGCTAAAGCGTTAATGCTCTGCGCCGCATTGCCTTCGAGTGTTCCGCCAAGCGCCTCAATAAATTGCGCAAGACGCAGGCTCATCTTGGCACCGCCCCAGTGTGCTGCCAGTGTTTATTTGGCAGGCGCAGCATTCAAAGCCTTGAGCACCTTGTCAGTGATGTCGTGCTTGGGGTTGATATAGACGGCTTCTTGCAAGATCACATCGTACTTTTCAGCTTCAGCAACTTGCTTGACCACCTTGTTGGCGCGCTCTAGCACTTGCGCCAGTTCTTCGTTTTTGCGGGCGTTCAGGTCTTCTTGGAACTCACGGCGCTTGCGCTGAAAGTCACGGTCTTGGTCAACCAACTGGCGCTGGCGCGTCGTGCGCTGGCTCTCAGCCAAAGTCGGGGCATCGCGCTCAAATTTTTCGGTAGCTGTCTTGAGCGTGTTACCCATGTCGATCAGCTCTTTTTCGCGGCGCGAAAACTCTTGCTCCAGCTTGGCCTGCGCCGCTTTAGCGGTATTGGCCTCGCGGAACACGCGATCGGTGTTGACAAAGCCGGCCTTAAATTCTTCTGCGTAGGCTGGTGCTACGGCAACCAACGAACCCAACACAAGGGCTAGGGGGAGATGGCGTGAAAAGGAGGTCATTAGAAAGATGTTCCAATCTGGAATTGCAGTTTCTGGATTCTATCGCCGGCAAACTTACGCACCGGCTGGGCAAAGGCAATACGCAAAGGACCGAGCGGAGAAATCCAGCTCAAGCCCACGCCAGCAGAGGCACGCATATCACTAAAGGTTATTTTCTCGTTGTCGCCATAGACGTTACCCACATCGACAAAGGTAAATACACGCAATGTACGATCGTTACCCGCACCGGGAAATGGTGCCATCAACTCAGCATTGAGGGTCAACTTTTTCGGGCCGCCCAGCGAGGCACCGGTCACATCGCGCGGCCCGAGCGTACCTTGGTCAAAGCCGCGCACCGAGCCAAGACCACCCGAATAAAAGTTCTTAAACACCGGGAAAGGACGGTCGCTCATGCCCTTGCCCCAGCCCAGCTCGCCATTAAATGCCAAAGTGAATTTCTTGTTCAACGGCACATATTGCTGGTATTGATAATTGGCTCGCACATAACGCGCATCACCCGCAATAGACCACTCTGAATTGAGCCGCTGGTAACGCCCCGAATTGGGTGCCAAAGCGCTATCGCGGTCATCGCGCGACCAACCCACTGTCAGCGGCACCGAGGTACTGTTGTAGCCAAAACGCTCGGCGTAGTCCAAATACGCTGCCGGAATATTAGTGCCGGGCTTGATCGATACACCTTCGACACCGGCACCAAAGAAAACCGTGTCGGTTTCGCTAAACGGCACGCCAAAACGGATGCTCGCTCCCTTTGTCACCAGCTCGTAGTTGCCGCCTTGGTCTTCGTAAGGCTTGTCGGTGCGGTAGTACAAATCCAACGTGCGCGAGACGCCATCGGCCGTGAAATACGGGTCTGTGGTGCTCAACACCAAAGTGCGGCGGTACTTGCTGGTGTTGACTTCAACGCCTAGGTAGTTACCCGAGCCAAAGGCGTTTTCTTGTTTGACCGCAAACGACAACGACACTTTTTCAGCACTCGAAAAACCAGCGCCTAACTGCAACGAGCCCGTCGGCTTTTCGACCACGGTAACGACCAAATCAACCTGATCGGGCGCGCCTGGCACTTCTTGTGTCTCCACGTTCACATCGGTGAAATAGCCCAAGCGATCGACACGGTCGCGCGAGAGCTTGATTTTGTCGCCGTCATACCACGAGGCTTCAAACTGGCGAAATTCGCGCCGCACTACTTCGTCGCGGGTGCGGTTGTTACCGGCCACGTTGATGCGCCGCACATAAGCACGCCGGCTTGGCTCAGCCTGCACCACGATAGCAACGCGGTTATTTTGGCGGTCAATTTCTGGCACGGCCTCGACACGCGCAAAAGCAAAACCAAAGTTACTGAAATGGTCTGAAAATGCCTTAGTCGTCTCAGCCACCTGATCGGCGTTGTAGGGCTCGCCCGGAACAATCTTTACCAGCGACTTGAACTCATCCTCGCGATCGAGGTAGTTGCCTTCAAGCTGTACGCCCGAAACTACATAGCGCTCACCTTCCGTCACGTTAACAGCGACGGAGATACTTTCTTTATCGGGAGACATCGCCACTTGTGTCGAGTCGATACGAAACTCAAGGTAGCCGCGCTGCAAATAGTAGGAGCGCAAGGTTTCCAAATCGGCATTGAGTTTAGAGCGGGCGTAGCGGTCGGACTTGGTGTACCAGCTCAGCCAACCGCCAGTGTCTTGCTCAAACAAACCAGTCAGCGTGGACTCACTGAAAGCTTTGTTGCCGACAATGCGCATCTCTTTGATGCGCGCTGGCGCACCTTCGATAACGGTGAAAGTCAGATTGACGCGGTTGCGCTCGATAGGGGTCACGGTGGTGACCACATCGACTGCATAAAAGCTCTTGTTCAAGTACTGGCGCTTGAGCTCTTGCTCAGCACGATCAGCCAGAGCTTTGTCAAATGGGCGGCCATCGCTAAGGCCGACATCGCGCATGCTGCGCTTGAGCGCCTCTTTGTCAAACTCACGCGAGCCGGCAAATTCGACGTCGGCAATGGTGGGGCGCTCTTGCACCACCACCACCAGCACGTTGCCGTTGGCCTCTAAGCGCACGTCCTTGAACAAGCCCAGTGCAAACAAAGAGCGAATGGCAGCAGCGCCTTTTTCGTCGTTGTAATCGTCACCGACGCGCATCGGCATCGAGGCAAAAACAGTGCCTGGCTCCACGCGTTGTAGCCCCTCAATGCGAATGTCTTGCACTTTGAAGGGCTCCAGTGCCCAGGCCGCCTGAGCAGCAAAAATCATGGCGGCTGCGGCACACGCGGTGCGTACGCCAAAGCGATGGAGGTTTTTTTTCATGAATGAAGCGGGTGCCACCGTTGTAATCACGGTGGACGAAAAGTTAGCCAAAAAGCCGGGTGATATCGTTGAACATGGCGATGGACATCATGAGCAGCAGCACCGCAACACCGCCGCGCTGCAAGCGCTCCATCCAGAGATCAGACGGGCTTTTTCCCGTGATCGCCTCCCAAAGATAATACATCAGGTGCCCCCCGTCCAAGACAGGCAGCGGCAGCAGGTTAAGCACGCCTAAACTGACGCTAATCAGCGCTAAAAACACCAAATACTGTGTCAAACCCATGCTGGCCGAGCGCCCGGCGTAATCGGCAATCGTCAGCGGACCGCTCAGATTCTTCAGCGAAGCCTCGCCAATGACCATGCGCCCCATCATGCGCAGCGACAGCACCGACACCTCCCAAGTGCGCGTCACGCCATTCCACAAGCCTTCAAGCAGGCCGTATTGCACGGTGGTGAATTTGGGTGGCTCGCCAACAAAGGCGCTGATGCGACCCACCGTGCCGCTGTCATCGGTGTGCACATCGGGCGCGACCTCTAACGTCAGCTGGCGACCATCGCGCTCAATCAGCCACGGCTGGCTCAGCGGTTGGCCATCACGCACCGCAGCGCGAATCAACATCCGCAACTGCTGACCGTCGTGTACCTGGGCATCGCCTACTTGCAGCACCAAGTCGTCCTTGCGCAGACCGGCGCGCTGGCCAGCGCCGCCGTCCATCACTTCACCAATCACCGGGCGCGTCCACGGGCCGACGAGGCCGACTTTGTAGAGTAGCTGCGCGTCAGCTTGACTGGCATCAATCTCGCCCAGCGGCAGCACCACTGTGCGCAGCGAGGCGCCCGGCGTGCTTTCCAGCTCCAGCCGCACCGATTGGCCGTCCAGCGCGCCGCGCGTCAACATCCAGCGCAGGTCGTCAAACGAGCGCACTGGGCGCACTTCGTCACCGCCTAAGGCGGCATTGCGCACCAACTCGCCGCCCTGCAGGCCGGCGGATTCGGCAATAGATCCCTGCACCGGGCGCGCCAGATAAGCCATCGGCTCTTGCATACCCATCCAGTTGACGCTGGCATAGAGCAAAACGGCCAGCAGCAAATTGGCCACCGGCCCGGCAGCGACGATGGCCGCGCGGGCGCGCAGCGGCTGGGTGTTGAAAGCCAAATGCCGCTCGTGCTCGGGCACCGGTGCTTCGCGCTCGTCCAACATGCGCACATAGCCGCCCAGCGGAAAGGCACCAATCACAAACTCCGTCGGCGAGCCCTTGGGCTGCCAGCGCAGCAGCGGCTGGCCAAAGCCGACCGAAAAGCGCAACACCTTGACACCGCAAGCGACGGCCACTCGGTAGTGGCCGTACTCGTGCACGGCAATCAAGATACCCAGCGCCACCACAAAAGCCACAACCGTCATCAACATGGCGAAAGCTCCCGCAACAAAAACAGCACTCAGACGGCCATGCTGGCGACATTGCGCTCAGCGTAGGCGCGGGCGCTGGCGTCCAGCGCCAACAAGGCTTCGAGTGAATCGGGGTTGGAGGGCAGCACCGCCGCCAAAGTTGCCTCATTGACCGCGTGAATTTGGTCAAAACGGATGCGTTCATCTAAAAACGCCGCCACCGCCACCTCGTTGGCCGCGTTCAGCACCGCCGTGGTGCCGGTGGGCGCGGCCAGCGCCTCCCATGCCAAGCGCAAACCGGGGAAGCGCTCTGGATGGCCGTGGTCGTCAATCGCCTCAAAAGTCATAGCGCTCAGCGCATGGAAATCAAGGGCTGTAGCCCCAGAAGCCACTCTTTCAGGCCAAGCCAAGCCATAAGCAATCGGCACGCGCATATCGGGCGTGCCCAGCTGCGCCACCACCGAGGTGTCGTGGTACTGCACCATCGAATGGATGACGCTTTGCGGGTGGATCACCACGTCCAGCTTGTCCGGCGCCAGCCCAAACAAATAGCGCGCCTCAATCACTTCCAGCGCTTTGTTCATCATGGTGGCCGAGTCGATAGAAATTTTGCGCCCCATCACCCAATTGGGGTGCGCGCAGGCTTGGCTGGGCGTGACGTGGCGCAGCGTATCGGGCGCGCGCTGGCGAAACGGCCCGCCCGAGGCGGTCAAAATAATTTTGTCGACGCGCTGCGCCCAGGTGCGGGGGTCTTCGGGCAATGACTGAAAAATGGCCGAATGCTCGCTGTCAATCGGCAGCAGCGTGGCACCGCCGTCGCGCACGGCTTGCATAAACAGCTCACCGCCGACCACCAGCGCTTCTTTATTGGCCAGCAGCAAGCGCTTGCCCGCGCGCGCCGCCGCCAAGCAGGGAGCTAAGCCCGCAGCGCCGACGATGGCACCCATCACCGTATCCACCTCTGGATGCGATGCTATGATTTCAAGAGCTGATACCGCACGTATTACTTGGGTTTGAAGGCTATTTGACTGTATTTTCTCTTCCAGCAGCGCTGCATGAGCATCGCTGGCCATCACCGCGTAACGTGGCTTGAACTGGGCACATTGCGCCAACAAAGCATCAACTTGGGTAGCAGCGCTGAGGGCAAACACCTCAAAGCGCTCCGGGTGGCGTGCCACCACGTCCAGCGTACTGACACCGATGGAACCGGTAGAACCTAAAACCGTCAGCCGTTGTTTTATCTGCATTTAGGACACCAAGGAATAAAGCATCAAGGCCAGCGGCAAAGTGGGCAGCAGCGCATCGACGCGATCCAGCACCCCGCCGTGGCCGGGCAACAAATGGCTGCTGTCTTTGACGCCGGCGCTGCGTTTGATCAGCGATTCAATCAAATCACCGGCGACGCTCATCGCCGTCATAAACAGCGCGGCCAGCAGCAGCAGCCACCAGCCTTTGTTGGCCAGCACGGTATAAAAACTCGGCACGCTGGTGTGGCCGGCAGCATCGACTGCCACCCAGACCCAGGCCAGCACCACCACGCCGACAGCGCCGCCCCACACGCCTTCCCAGCTTTTGCCGGGGCTGATGGCGGGGGCCAATTTATTTTTGGTAAAGCGCAGACCAAACGCGCGACCGGCAAAGTAGGCGCTGATGTCGGCCACCCAGACCAAGGCCAGCACCGACAGCAAAAAATTGATGCCAATCATGCGCGCCTGCACCACCGCCAGCCACGCCAGCCACAGCGCCAGCACGCCGACCACCAGCCGCACGGCAGCCGGAATACGCGGCCAGCCGGGCACGCCGGCGCGCAATAAAACCGCGCCGCCCAGCACCCACAGCGCGCCGCCGATGACCCAGACATGGGTCAGCGGACGCTCCAGCCAACCGAGTTGGGCGCTCACTGCGCACAGCAACACGCACACCGCGCCCAAGGCCAGCGCGCCCACTTGCCCCCAGCCGTTCATGCGCCCCCACTCCCACGCGCCGGCGGCCATCAGCACCAACACGACGATGGCAAACGGCAAGGGCGAGGGATAAAACAAAGCTGGCAACAAAATTGCCAGCAACACCAAAGCGGTGAGAACACGCTGTTTCAGCATGGAGGCCTTTCAGGCACGCGCGGCATCGGGCAATGACAACGACGATGAGGGCGCAATTTGCTCAGAGGTTTTGCCAAAACGGCGTTCGCGCGCTTGGTAGGCGGCAATCGCCTCGTCCAGCGCGGCCGCGTCAAATTCCGGCCACAGCCGGTCGCTGAACACCAGCTCGCTGTAGGCGGCTTGCCACAGCAAAAAATTGCTCAGGCGCATTTCGCCACCGGTACGAATCAACAAATCAGGGTCGGGCACATGGGCCAGCGCCATGGCGGCGTTCAAGCTGGCTTCGGTGATGGCGTCGCCGCGTGCGGCCAGCGTGGCGGCGGCTTGGGCAATGTCCCAGCGGCCACCGTAGTTAAAACACACATTGAGCACCAAGCGTGTGTTGTGCGCGGTGGCGGCTTCGGCCTGCTCTAGGCCGGCGCGCACCTTGTCTGACAGTGCTTGGCGGTTGCCAACAAAGTACAGGCGCACGCCGTCTTTGCGCAACTGCGGCACCTCGCGCGATAGCGCCAGTGCCAACAAGTCCATCAGTCCCGCGACTTCATCATCGGGGCGATTCCAGTTTTCGGAGGAAAAAGCAAAAACCGTGAGAACTGCTACGCCGCGCTCAACGCAGGCTTGGGTGCAGTGGCGCAGCGCTGTGACGCCTTGCTTATGGCCAGCCAGTCGCGGCAAAAAGCGCCGCTTAGCCCAGCGACCGTTGCCGTCCATCACGATGGCGATATGGCGCGGCACGCCAGCAGAAAAATTCAACACGCCATCAACTAGCTAATCAATACACCGGCAGGCCTTAGACGGCCATGATGTCTTGCTCTTTGGCAGCCACCAGCGAGTCGATGGTGGCGATGTGCTTGTCAGTGACTTTTTGGATCTCCGCTTCGGCGCGCTTTTGGTCGTCTTCCGAGACCTGCTTGTCTTTAACTAGCTTTTTGACCGACTCATTGGCATCGCGGCGCAGGTTGCGCACGGCAATTTTTGCGCCTTCGGCTTCGTTACGCGCCAGCTTGGTCATTTCTTTGCGGCGCTCTTCGCTCATGGCTGGCATCGGAACGCGGATGATGTCGCCCATCGAGGCTGGATTCAGACCCAACTCGCTCTCGCGGATGGCCTTTTCAATCTTGGCCGACATGTTTTTTTCCCACGGCTGCACGCTCAGGGTGCGGGCGTCGAGCAGCTGCACGTTGGCCACTTGGCTCAGCGGCACCATGGAGCCGTAGTAATCAACATGGATGGTGTCGAGCAGCGCCGGGCTGGGGCGACCGGTGCGGATTCTTTGCAGATTGTTCTTGAACGCCGCGATGGACTGATCCATCTTGGTTTCCATATGGGTTTTGATATCAGCAATCATATTTTTTCCCTCAAGCGTAAACCAGCGTACCTTCATCTTCACCCATGATCACGCGCTTGAGCGCGCCGGGCTTGATGATGGAAAAGACCTTGACAGGCAGCTTTTGATCGCGGCACAAGGCAAACGCCGTAGCATCCATGATGCCCAAGTTACCGGCCATCGCCTCATCAAAGCTGAGCTGTGTGTAACGCGTGGCAGTCGAATCTTTGAATGGATCGGCGGTATACACGCCGTCCACCTTGGTGGCTTTGAGCACCAGCTCAGCACCGATTTCCGCGCCGCGCAGCGCAGCAGCGGTGTCGGTGGTGAAAAACGGATTGCCCGTGCCACCGGCAAATATCACCACCTTGCCCTCTTCGAGGTATTGCAAGGCTTTGGGGCGCACATACGGCTCGACCACTTGGTCAATCGAAATGGCGGACATCACACGGGCGGTCAGGCCTTGTTTGTTCATGGCATCGGCCAGCGCCAAGGCGTTCATCACCGTGGCCAACATGCCCATGTAGTCGGCCGTGGCGCGATCCATGCCGACGGCACCGCCAGCGACACCGCGAAAAATATTGCCGCCACCAATCACCACCGCCACTTCGACCCCCATGCGGGTGATTTCGGCAACTTCCTCCACCATTCGCACAATGGTGGTGCGATTGATGCCAAAGGAGTCCTCGCCCATCAGCGCCTCACCAGACAGCTTGAGCAAAATGCGCTTGTAGGCTGGTGTTGCAATGGGCATGGGAAATTCTCCGTGGATTAAAAAAAAGGATGGTAAATGGAAGGGCGAAACAGCGGGATAACTAAGGAAAGCACTGCAACGCTCTGCAGTGCTATCGCTTATTAAGCGCCAGCCTGAGCGGCAGCGACTTGGGCAGCCACTTCAGCAGCGAAGTCGTCTACCTTTTTCTCAATGCCTTCGCCGACCACGTACAGGGTAAAGCCCTTGATGGTGGTGTTGGCGGCCTTGAGCATTTGCTCAACGGTTTGCTTGCCGTCAGCCGCTTTAACGAAGACTTGATTGAACAAGGAAACTTCTTTCAAGAATTTCTGTACGCCGCCTTCGATGCGCTTGGCAACGATTTCGTCGGACTGCACAGGCTTGCCTTCGGCAGTGGCTTTAGCAGCATCTTCTGCAGCCTTGGCAGCAGCTACCGAGCGCTCTTTTTCGATCAGCTCAGCTGGCACATCCGCGCTGGTCAGCGCAACTGGCTTCATGGCAGCGACGTGCATGGCGACATCTTTGGCCGCTGTAGCGTCACCTTCGTACTCGACCACCACGCCAATGCGTGTACCGTGCAAGTAAGAAGCCAATTGCGTCGTAGCAGCAGCGCCACCAAAATATTGGAAGCGGCGGAACGACATGTTCTCGCCAATCTTGCCAATCAAGCCCTTGCGCACGTCTTCCAACGTCGGACCAAAAGTGTCTTGCTCGTAAGGCAGTGCGCCCAGAGCGGCGATGTCGGCTGGATTGTGCGCGGCAACCAAATCGGCAGCGGCTTGCACCAGTGCCAAAAAGCTGTCGTTTTTGGTGACAAAGTCGGTTTCGCAGTTAACTTCAATCAGCGAGCCGACGTTGCCATTCATTTTGCTAGCAATGACGCCTTCAGCAGTGATGCGCGAAGCGGCCTTGCCGGCTTTGCTGCCCAGCTTGACGCGCAGCAGCTCTTCAGCTTTGTCCATATTGCCTTCGGCTTCGGTCAAAGCTTTTTTGCACTCCATCATGGGTGCATCGGTTTTGGCGCGCAGTTCGGCGACCATGCTTGCGGTAATTACAGCCATCTGTGTTTCTCCGTATTCAGGTATTGGGTTCAATCGATTCAAGATAAAAAAAGGGGGCTCACTCAGTAAGCCCCGCTTTTTTTCGCGATGGGTCGCGCAGCCTGTGTTTATGCAGCAGTCGCTGGCGCTTCTACCACTTCCACAAACTCGTCAGCGCCTTCGGCAGCTGGAGCAGCAGCGGCAACGACTTCGTTACCAGCGTTTTTACGGCCTTCGATGATGGCGTCAGCAATCGCACGGGCGTACAGCTCAACCGCTTTGGCCGAGTCGTCGTTACCGGGGATAACGTAGTTGATGCCTTCTGGCGAGTGGTTGGTATCGACCACACCGATCAGTGGGATGCCCAATTTCTTGGCTTCAGCGATGGCGATTTTGTGGAAACCAACGTCGATGACGAAGATGGCATCGGGCAGCGCAGCCATGTCTTGGATGCCGCCGATGTCTTTTTCCAGCTTCTCGATTTCGCGGGTGAACATCAGCTGTTCTTTTTTGCTCAGCGACTCCAGACCGGCTTCTTGCTGGGTCTTCATGTCTTTGAGGCGCTTGATCGAGGTCTTGACGGTCTTGAAGTTGGTCATCATGCCGCCCAACCAACGCTGGTTGACAAACGGCACGCCAGCGCGTGCAGCTTCTGCAGCAATGGTGTCACGGGCTTGGCGCTTGGTGCCGACCATCATGATCGTGCCGCCGTTGGCCGCCAGTTGCTTGATGAACTTGGTCGCTTCCTGCAGCAGGGGCAGCGATTTTTCCAAGTTGATGATGTGAATCTTGTTGCGGTGGCCGAAGATGTAGGGAGCCATCTTGGGATCCCAGAAACGGGTTTGATGACCGAAGTGGACACCGGCTTCAAGCATTTCGCGCATGGTTACGGACATATAAAACTCTCTAAAGGTTGGGTCTAAAATCCAGCCAGTTCATTGCGGCCTGTGGGGCGAGCAACACCTTGATAGGGCTGGTTTGCGATTTACTTTGCTTTATTCAGTCCAGCAAAGCCGCAAGATTTTAGCACACCGATACTCTACAGCCCCACCATCGTCCGGCACCGATATGGCCAACTTGCACGATGATGCGACGCCAGATGTCGGCCTAAAGATCGATTTATTACTACAAAAATAATAGCTACTAGCGCACGTATCTATTGCGCTAGAGGCCTAAAACACTCTTATTAATGAATATTGCCATTGTGGGCGCCGGCATTGTCGGCGTCACCACTGCCTATGAGTTGGCCTGTGATGGGCACAGCGTGACTGTCTTTGAACAACGCAGCGCCGCCGCCGAAGAGGCCAGCTTTGCTACGGGCGGTCTGCTCGCTCCCGGCGCGCTGCTGCCGTGGTCGGCGCCCGGCGCGGCGCAGGCGCTATCGGTGTGGGGCAAGCAAGCCACGCTGCGCATTGGGCGCGGCCTCAACGCCAGCGACTTGGCTTGGCTGCGCCGCTGGCGCCGGGCGTCGCGCGCCTACGCCCACAACCCAACACCGCAGCCACCGCTGCTAGCGCTAGAGCGTCTGGCCCGCTACAGCCACCAGCGCCTGCAAAGCTTGAGCACCACCCTAGACTTGCAATTTGAGCGCAGCAACGGCGCCTTGCTGCTGCTGCGCAGTCCGACTGACGCCATAGCCCTGCGCCCTGCGGTGCAAGCGCTGCGGGGCGCAGGCATTGACGCCAACGAGGTAGACGCCGACACCGCCCGCCACATCGAGCCGGGCCTGTGCGCCGCTACGCCGTTGATTGGCGCGCTGCACGTGCCCAGCGGCGAGGCCGGCAACTGCCGCCAATTTGCGCTGCTGCTGCGCCAAGCCGCGCAGCAACTGGGGGCGCAATTTCAGTTCAACGCCACCGTCAGCCGCATCGGCCACACACCGGCCAGCGTGCAACTAAAGGGCCAAGCACAAGCGCAGCGTTTTGATGCGGTGGTGTTGTGCGCGGGGGTCGCCTCCAGCGCCTTGCTGCAACCGCTGGGGCTGCGCTTGCCGCTGGTGGCGCTGCACGGCTGCTCGATCAGCGCGCCGCTGCGCGAAGCACTGCACGCGCCGTACAGCGCCGTGATCGACGCGCGCCACCAAGTCAGCATCGTGCGGCTGGGTCAGCGCATCCGCGTCTCTGGCGGCACCGAGTTGGGGCGCAGCAACCAAAGCGCGCACGCCAGCACCTTGCGCACGCTCTACCAAGTGCTGAGCGACTGGTTTCCGGGCGGTGCGCAGCTCTCGGGTAGCGTGCAAGAGTGGCGCGGTGCGCGCCCTGCCCTGCCCGACGGCCCGCCGGTCGTCGGCGCCAGTGGCCTGCCGGGGCTGTGGCTGAACTTAGGGCACGGTGCCAGCGGCTGGGCGCTGGCCTGCGGCAGCGCACGCGCACTGGCCGACACGCTGGCCGGGCGCAGCACAGACATCAGCCTAGAAGGCTTGGATGCCCAGCGTTTTTGAGCGACTGGCGCAGCGGTATAAAAAGTAGCCACACAGTTTGTCGATAACAGCCAAGACTGGCTACAGTGCAGCATGCCCATCGCCCCTGCGCTGGCACGCCTTAGCAGCTTGGATCAAACCACTGGAGACACTATGGACAAACACTACCTGACACCGCTTTTCACCCCGCAATCGATCGTCGTATTTGCCGGAGAACACGATGATCCGTCCTCGCAAACGCCCCAAGCCGCCATGCTGCACGAAACCTTGCGCGCGCAGGAATTCAAAGGCACTTTGCAGTTTTTGAGCACCAAGGCCAGTGGCACGCTAGCCGATTTGGCGCAATCCAAAGCCGATTTGGCCATCATTGCGCAGCCGCCCAGCGAAGTGGCCGCCACGCTGGAACTGGTGGCGCGGATGAATTGCAATGCTGCCTTGGTGATTTCCAGCGGCACCACGCCCGAAGAAGCCGCTGAGCTGAAAAAAATCGCCCAGCGCGAAAACATCCATTTGCTCGGCCCCAACTGCTTGGGACTGCAGCGCCCGCAGCTGCAACTCAACGCCAGCATTGCTGGCCCGCTGGCACAAAAAGGCCCACTGGCGCTGGTGTCGCAGTCGGGCGCGCTGACCTCGGCCATTTTGGATTGGGCGCAAAACAACGGTGTGGGTTTTTCTTCTGTCGTCTCGCTCGGCCCCAACACCTCGATTGGCTTGGCGCAGGTGCTGGACTTTTTGGCGCACGACCGCCAAACCCAAAGCATCGTGGTCTACATGGAGGGCATCAGCAACGTGCGCAACTTCATGAGCGCGCTGCGCTCGGCCGCCAATGCCAAGCCGGTGGTGGTACTCAAAGCCGGGCGCAAACCCGGCGGCAACGAAGCGGCACAAACCCACAGCGGCACCATTGTTGGCAGCGACGACGTGTTTGATGCCGCGCTGCGCCGTGCCGGTGCGGTGCGGGTGCATACGTTTGTGGAGTTGTTCTCTGCCGCCAAATGTCTGGCCTCGCGCTACCGGCCTGTCGGGCGGCGCTTGGGCATCATTGCCAACGGCGGCGGCCCCGGCGTGCTGGCGGCCGATTGGGTACACGAAATCTCGCTCGAACTCGGTCGCCTGTCGCCCGAGTCCATCAGCGCGCTGCAGCCCAAGTTGTCGCCGCTGGCATCGCTGACTGACTTGATAGACCTGTCCGAAAACGCCTGCGCCGAGGAGTACCAAGCCGCCATCGAGGCGGCCGACAAAGACCGCCAAATTGACGGCGTGTTGGTGGTGTATTCACCGCGCCCCGGCACCGACCCCGACGCCATTGCGCAGGCACTGGCCACCGCCAAGCAGCGCATGGGCAAGCCGCTGCTGACTTGCTGGATGGGCGATGCCACGGTGGCTTCTGGGCGCAGCACGCTCAAAGCCGCCAACATCCCGACCTTTCGCACGCCTGAAGCGGCGGTAGGCGCGTTTGGCAACATCGCCTCGTTCTATCAAAACCAACAACTGCTGCAGCAAACGCCGCCGCCGCTGTCCACGCTGGCCAAGCCCGACATTGCAGGCGCGCGCTTGGTGATTGAGAGCGCACTGGCCGAGCGGCGCAACATCCTGACCGAGATGGAATCGAAAACGCTGCTGGCAGCGTTCCACATCCCGGTCACGCAAACGATTTTGGCGCGCAGCGCCCACGAAGCAATGATGATTGCCACCCAACTGGGCTTTCCGGTGGCGCTAAAAATCGACTCGCCCGACATCACGCACAAATCCGACGTCGGCGGCGTGGCGCTGAACATTGCCAACGGCGCCGCTGCGCGCGACACCTATACCGACATGGTGCAGCGCGTCAGCCGCTTGCAGCCCAACGCCCGCATCAACGGCGTGACGGTGCAAGTGATGGCGCGCGTGCGCCGTGGCCGCGAAATCTGCATTGGTTTGGTGGCCGACGACCCGTTTGGCCCGGTCATCTCATTTGGTGCCGGCGGCACCATGATTGAGCTGATTGACGACAAGGCGATGGAGTTTCCGCCGCTGAACAAATTTTTGGCGCACAGCCTGATCGAGCGCTCGCGCGTTGCCACCACGCTGGGCGCTTGGCGCGGTGCCAACGCCACCAATGCCGACGCGCTGGAGCAAATTTTGCTGCGCGTCTCGGAGATGGCCTGCGAGCTGCCGCAGCTGCGCGAGATGGACATCAACCCCATCATCGTCGACGAGTTTGGCGCCGTGGCTGTCGATGCACGCATCGCCATCAAACACGCACCGCAATCGACCAGCGGCGGGCGCAGCAGCCACCGCTATGACCACTTGGCCATCCTGCCGTATCCGGCGCGCTACGAGCAGGTGTGGCCGCTGAGCGGTGGCGGCGAATACACCATTCGCCCCATCCACCCCGGTGATGCGCAAATGCTGCAAAACATGGTGCAGGGTCTGTCCTCCGAAAGCCGCTACTACCGCTTTGTCTCGTCAATGGCCGAGCTGCCGCCCTCGATGCTGGCGCGCTTTACGCTGATTGACTACGACCGCGAAATGGCGCTGGTGGCCATCCTCAAACAGCGCAGCGCCGATGCTGAGGGCCAAATGATCGAGACCGAACGCATGATCGCCGTTTCGCGCTATGTCACCAACCCCGACAAATCGAGCTGCGAATTTGCCTTGGTGGTGGCCGACGACTTCAACGGCAAGGGGCTGGGCTCGCGGATGATGCTGAGCATCATGGACGTGGCACGCGACAAGGGGCTGAGCGAAATCGACGGTTTGGTGCTGGCCAACAACCCCGGCATGCTCAAGCTGATGCGCCGCTTGGGCTTTGCCATCAAGGCCTACCCCGAAGACCCAGACTTCAAACTGGTGACGCACAAGCTGTAAAAGCAGAAAGCACGGCCATGCAACGCCTACAGCCGACCCAGCCTTATGCGTTGTTTGGCCGCGCTGCCACGCTGCGCATAGAACACACCGCCGCCGCGCAACTGCCGCCGCATACGCTCATGCAGCGGGCAGGCTTGGCGGTGGCGCGCTTGGCGCGGGCGCTGGCACCGCACGCCCGCACCATCTGGATTGCCTGCGGCACTGGCAACAACGGCGGCGATGGGCTAGAAGCCGCCATCCACCTGCAGCGCCCCGGCGTGCGCGTGGTGGTCACTTGGCTGGGTCAGGCGGGCAGCGCACCGCCCGACGCGCAGCAATCGTGGCAGTGCGCCCACAGCGCCGGTGTGGAGTTTGCTGCCCAAGCGCCCACTGATTTAGGCCCCGCAGATTTGTGCATCGACGCGTTGCTGGGCCTTGGTTTATCCGCCCACCACACGCGCCCCGCGCCCCCCTCCAACACGGCGCTGCCTCAGTTGTTGCAACAACTGCGCAGCAGTCCGGCCACCCTGCTGGCGCTCGATGTGCCCAGCGGCTTGGATGCCGACACCGGCCAATACGCCACCGGCTTGGCACCCGATAAGCACCAACCCACTGGCCAGCGCCACACACTCAGTCTGCTGACGCTCAAACCCGGCCTGTTCACCGGCGCAGGGCGCGACGCCAGCGGAACGGTGTGGTTTGACGACTTGGACTGCACACCGGGCACCGAAGCCGCCAGCGCATGGCTCAGCGGTCCTGCTGCGGTCAGCGTGCGCCGCCACGCCAGTCACAAAGGCAGCTTTGGCGACGTCGCCGTCATTGGCGGCGAGGGCTTGCAAGCGCGCGGCATGGGCATGACGGGCGCGGCGCTGCTGGCCGGGCGCGCCGCCTTGCACAGCGGCGCTGGCCGGGTGCTGGTGGCACTGCTGGACGGCGGCGCGCTGGAATGCGACACGCAGCAGCCCGAACTGATGCTGCGTCGCTTTGAGGCGCTGGCGCTGGAAC
>JAGNUJ010000006.1:1482-25264 GCA_017987055.1 Giesbergeria sp. | reverse complement strand
GACGCGGCATACACCATTTGAGGGAGATTGAACCCATGGCCACCATTCCAATTACCAAGCGCGGTGCAGAAAAACTCAAAACCGAGTTGCACCGTTTGAAGACCGTTGAGCGCCCCAGCGTGATTGCCGCCATTGCTGAGGCGCGCGCCCAAGGCGACTTGAGCGAGAACGCTGAATACGACGCCGCCAAAGACCGCCAAGGCTTTATCGAAGGCCGTATCCAAGAAATTGAAGGCAAGCTGTCGGTCGCGCAAATTATCGACCCGACTACGCTGGACGCGGGCGGCCGCGTGGTGTTTGGTGCCACCGTGGAGTTGGAAGACGAAGAGTCGGGCGACACGGTGAAGTACCAAATCGTCGGTGAAGACGAGGCCGATTTGAAGCTGGGCTTGGTCAACATTTCTAGCCCGATTGCGCGCGCGCTGATCGGCAAAGAGCAGGGCGATACGGCAGAAGTCAAAGCGCCCGGTGGCCTGCGTCGCTACGAAGTGATGTCGGTCAGTTACGCCTGATGCCCTCTCCCTCTAGCGCCGCCGTCCAGCCTTCGCGCCTGCCGGCACTGGTGGCTGCGCTGTGGTGGGGCAGCTTGAGCACGGTGGGGTTTTTGGTCGTGCCTTTGTTGTTTGCCCATTTGCCAACACCGGCGCTGGCTGGCGGTATGGCGGCGCGTTTGTTTGCCGCACAAACTTGGGTTTCGATAGCATGCGCCGTAGTGCTGTTGCTGATTTCAAGGCCAAAAGGCTCTGTAACGCAGTATCCGTGGGCGCAAGCAGCTATCATTTTTATATTGGGTGGCATGCTGCTGGCGCTGTTATCGCAGTTTGGCGTCGCGCCGCGCATTGTCGCGCGTGAGAATTTACGCCTGTGGCACAGCGTGGGCAGCGGGTTGTATGTGGCGCAGTGGGCTTGTGCGCTGGCGGTGCTGTGGCAGACCTTGCGTAGCACGCCACGCCCGCTGGACTGAGCTATCAGTCTGGGCCAGTCTGCGGCTTTATTCGCACCAATGCTCAGCCACCCACGTGGCGGGCTTGATGAAGCGAAAACGCCGGTTGCGCCGTCCCGCTAAGGCATCGGGCGGATTGCATTCCCCATGAAAAATCACGATGCGCGCACCGTTTGGTATGAACGGCGCGGTCCAGTAGTTGCTCGGCCAGCGCGGAATGCTGTCGTATTTGAAGCTGGGACACCACTCTTTGGGCCAGTAGGCCAGCTTGCCTTGTCGGTGCAAAAAATCCGACAAATAAGCCTGTTCGTTGCGGAATTTTTTCCGAATTTCTGCAAAATGGCCGCGAAAATACGCCAGCACATCCGGGTGCGCGCCCAGCTCAAAGCGGTACACCGACGAGTTGCCGATGATGCGCCAAGGCCGTTTGTAGTCGTGGATGATTAAAAAATCGCCCGGCTGGGTGAAAAAATCATCCAAGCTGCCGGTAATTACGACGTCCACGTCCAAGAACAAGGCGGTGCCGCGCAGACCGTACAGGTCGGCGCTGAAGCTGGCCAGCTTGTTCCAGCCGCGCTCGGGAATGCCGGCTGGCAAATCGAGCGGCGGAATCGGCAGGCATTGCACTTCGCTGCGGATGCCGGCGCTGTCATCGGTCAGGCAGACCAAGTTGAAGTCGCCGCTCAGGTGGCGGCGCACCATCGCGTAGAGGCGGTTGACGTATTCGGGGCCGTATTTTTGGCCCCATTTCATGCAGATCACGTGGCGCTGTGGTGCCACGGTAGCTGTTGCGCCCATTGCCTTATTGCGCGCGTTTCTTGACGGAAACTTGCTTGGGCTTGGCGCGCTTGATCTGGCCGCCCGAGGTCAGGCGCTGGTTGCCCAGCACGCGCAGGGTTTTGATCTCGGGGCGCTGGCCGCCGCGTTTGCTGTACTTCATCACCTTGACGTCTTTGGGGCCGGCCATGCGGTCTTCGTTGACGGCGCGTTCTTTTTCGGGTTGGGGGCGCCACAGCACCAGCAGCTTGCCGATGTGTTGGATGGGCGCAGCGCCCAAGTCGGCGGCCAGCTCTTGGTACATCAGCTCGCGCGCGGCGCGGTCGTCACTGAAGACGCGCACTTTGATCAAGCCGTGGGCGTTGAGTGCAGCATCGATTTCTTTGCGCACGTTGGGGGTAATGCCGTCGCTTCCCACCATGACCACAGGGTTCAGGTGGTGGGCTTGGGCGCGTTGTTCCCGGCGCTCGGCCGGAGTCAGTTCAATTTGGGACATGGGTCGTATTATCGAGGTAGGAAGAAAGAAATATGAAAGTCAAAACCCAAAGTAAGAAGGTGAACAAGGCGTGGCTCAATGACCATGTCAATGACACTTATGTCAAATTGGCCACAAAAGAAGGTTTTCGCGCCCGCGCCGCCTACAAACTCAAGGAAATTGATGAGCAGTTTGGTCTGATTCGCCCTGGTCAATTGGTGGTTGATTTGGGCTGTACACCCGGTGCTTGGAGCCAATATTTGCGCCGCAAAATGTCACCAACGGGCGCAGCCTCTGGCACGCTCAATGGCTGCATCATTGGTTTGGATTTGTTGGCAATGGAGCCGATTGACAGCGTGTTGTTCTTGCAAGGCGATTTTCGCGATGGGGCTGTGTTGCGGCAGTTGGAGGCTGCTATGCAAGGCCGCCAAGCTGACTGTGTGGTGTCCGATATGGCACCCAATTTATCCGGCAATAGTGCGACAGACGCGGCGCGTATTGAAAATTTGGTCGAGTTGGCGGTGGATTTTGCATGCCAGCACATGAAGCCTGAAGGCGCTTTGGTGGTCAAACTGTTCCACGGCGCAGCCTACGACCCGTTAGTTCGGTTATTTAGAAACACTTTTCGCGCAGTCAAGGCGGTTAAGCCCAAAGCCTCGCGCGATAAATCAGCTGAAACCTTTTTGGTCGGTATCGGCCTCAAGGCGCTCAGCTGATGGCTAGCAAAGTCCGTGTACAGCCTATGGCTGACCGGGGACTTTGCTAAAGCCCGTCAATTGAAAAGTCTAAAATCGCAGTTATATAAATCGTGTCTTTTTTCGCTTCTGACTCTGGAGTCCCGCTTGAATAATCAGTGGTTTTCAAAAATAGCCGTGTGGCTGGTCATCGCCATGGTGCTGTTCACCGTGTTCAAACAATTTGACACGCGTACCGGCGGGCCTGCCAGCCACGTTGGTTACTCCGAATTTTTGGACGATGTGCGCAGCAACCGTATTAAAAGCGCCATCATCCAAGAGGGCGCTGGTGGTAGCGAAATTGTTGCGCTCACCAACGACGATCGCCGCATTCGTACCACCGCTACCTACCTCGACCGAGGTTTGGTGGGTGACTTGATCAACAACAATGTCAAATTTGACGTCAAGCCCCGCGAAGAGGGCTCGCTGCTGATGACGCTGCTGGTCAGCTGGGGGCCGATGCTGCTGTTGATTGGCGTCTGGGTCTACTTCATGCGCCAAATGCAAGGCGGTGGCAAAGGTGGCGCTTTTAGCTTCGGCAAAAGCAAGGCGCGCATGATGGACGAGGCCAACAACACCGTGACCTTTGCCGATGTGGCCGGTTGCGATGAGGCCAAAGAAGAAGTCCGCGAAGTAGTCGATTTCTTGAAAGACCCGAGCAAATTCCAAAAACTCGGCGGTCGTATTCCGCGCGGCTTGCTGCTGGTGGGCCCCCCCGGTACCGGTAAAACGCTGTTGGCTAAGTCGATTGCTGGCGAAGCCAAGGTGCCGTTCTTCTCGATTTCAGGTTCTGACTTTGTTGAAATGTTTGTCGGCGTGGGCGCTGCCCGCGTGCGTGACATGTTCGAAAACGCCAAAAAGAACGCCCCGTGCATCATCTTTATTGACGAAATCGACGCCGTCGGTCGCCAGCGCGGCGCTGGTGTCGGCGGCGGTAACGATGAACGCGAGCAAACGCTCAACCAGATGCTGGTGGAGATGGACGGTTTTGAAACCAACCTCGGCGTCATTGTGGTGGCAGCAACCAACCGCCCGGACATCTTGGATGCAGCTTTGCTACGCCCTGGTCGTTTTGACCGCCAGGTGTACGTCACGCTGCCTGATATTCGTGGCCGCGAGCAAATTTTGACCGTGCATATGCGCAAAATTCCGGTCAACCAAGACGTCAACCCCGGCGTGATTGCCCGTGGTACCCCCGGTATGTCGGGTGCCGACTTGGCCAACCTGTGCAACGAAGCGGCTTTGATGGCGGCGCGGCGCAATGCGCGCACCGTCGAGATGCAAGACTTTGAAAAAGCCAAAGACAAAATTTTGATGGGCCCCGAGCGCAAAAGCATGGTCATGCCCGAGGAAGAGCGTCGCAACACCGCCTACCACGAGTCTGGCCACGCGCTGATTGGCAAGCTGCTGCCCAAGTGCGACCCTGTCCACAAAGTCACCATCATCCCGCGCGGCCGTGCGCTGGGCGTGACGATGAGCCTGCCCTCGCAAGACCGCTACAGCTACGACAAAGAATTCATGCTCAACCAAATCAGCATGCTGTTTGGTGGCCGCATTGCCGAAGAAGTTTTCATGCACCAAATGACCACCGGTGCCAGTAACGACTTTGAGCGCGCCACCTCAATAGCGCGTGACATGGTGACGCGCTACGGCATGACCGACGCGCTCGGCCCGATGGTGTATGCCGAAAACGAAGGTGAAGTGTTTTTGGGGCGCTCTGTTACTAAGACCACTACCATGAGCGAGTCCACCATGCAAAAAGTGGACGATGAAGTGCGCAAAATCATTGACACGCAATACGCGCTGGCGCGCAAGTTGATTGAAGACAATAGCGACAAAATGCACGCCATGGCCAAAGCGCTATTGGAGTGGGAGACTATCGACGCTGACCAGCTCGACGACATCATGGCTGGCAAAGAGCCGCGTCCGCCCAAAGACTGGACACCGCGCACGCCTCCGTCCGGTGGCGATCACCCCAGCGGTGGCACGCCAGCGGTTACGGTGCCGCCAGCGGCTGAGCCGCCGAAAGAGCCGGTAGTGACCAGCATCTAAAAGTGCAGGCCAAGATGGCACTTGGCCATCATCACCAAACGGGGCAGAGTCCCCGTTTTTTTACGTCGTTCTATGAATACGCCTATGTTTTGGCAAACCAGCCGTTTCTTGCTGGACTTGCAACACCCGCTCGTCATGGGCATTGTCAACGCGACGCCCGATTCGTTTTCGGATGGCGGCCAGCATTTTTCGGCCGCTGCTGCCCTGCACCACTGCGAGCAGTTGCTGCAAGAGGGCGCTGACATCCTAGATATCGGCGGCGAATCGACCCGCCCCGGCAGTCCGCGCGTGCCGTTGCAAGAAGAGCTGGCGCGCGTGCTACCCATCGTACGTGGCGCGGTGACTCTGGGTGTACCGGTATCGGTCGATACCTACAAGCCCGAAGTGATGCAAGCCGTGCTGGACGCGGGTGCCGACATCATTAACGACATCTGGGCCTTGCGCCAGCCGGGCGCGGCGCAGGTGGTAGCGCAGCATGCGCGCTGCGGTGTCTGCCTCATGCACATGCACGGCAACCCGCAAACCATGCAAACCATGCCGATGGCGGGTGATGCGCTGCCGCAGGTGCTCTCATTTTTAGAGCTGCAAGCGCACGTATTGATTGAGCTAGAGGTCAAAAAGACCCGAATAATGATCGATCCGGGCATTGGTTTTGGCAAAACTGTCGAGCAAAACTTTGCTTTGTTAGCCCGTCAGCGTGAACTGCTGGCGTTGGGCTATCCGCTACTGGCGGGTTGGTCGCGTAAATCGTCGCTGGGGGTTGTGACTGGGCTGGAGGTCGGCGAGCGTTTGCTGCCCAGCGTGGTCGCTGCGGTGCTGGCCGCCGAGCGCGGTGCCAGCGTGCTGCGTGTACACGACGTACGCGCTACGGTGCAGGCACTGGCGGTGTGGCGCAAGACGGTGGCGGCAGATGCTGCGATAAACTAGAAAATCCATAGCAATCAAGCCCTGCGCACCCTCAATTCCATGACCCGTAAATATTTTGGTACCGATGGCATCCGTGGCACCGTCGGTCAGGCACCGATTACGCCGGATTTTGTGCTGCGCTTGGCCCACGCTGTGGGGCGCGTACTCAAACGCACCGAAGAGCGCCCGCTGGTGCTGATTGGCAAGGACACGCGTATTTCTGGCTATATGTTGGAGAGCGCACTCGAATCAGGCTTTAATTCCGCCGGCGTTGATGTGCTGCTGCTAGGACCACTGCCCACGCCGGGCGTGGCCTATTTGACCCGGGCGCAGCGCGCCAGCTTGGGCGTGGTGATCAGTGCCAGCCACAACCCCTATCCTGACAACGGCATCAAATTCTTCAGCGCCCAAGGCTCCAAGCTGTCCGATGCGTGGGAGCTGGCGGTCGAGGCAGCCTTGGATGAGCCGCCGATTTGGGCTGATTCGGCCTCGCTGGGCAAAACCCGCCGCTTGGACGATGCTGCCGGTCGCTACATCGAGTTTTGCAAAAGCACCTTTGACAATGATTTGACGCTCAAGGGCGTAAAAATTGTCGTCGATGCAGCCCACGGCGCGGCCTACCACATCGCGCCCAAGGTGTTCCACGAGCTGGGCGCTGAGGTGATTGCCATTGGTTGCTCGCCCGATGGCACCAACATCAACCACCACGTCGGCGCGACGCACCCTGAGGCGCTGGTGGCGGCGGTGCTGCAAGAAAAAGCCGATTTCGGCATTGCGCTAGACGGCGATGCTGATCGCTTGCAAGTAGTCGATGGCGCGGGTCGTCTGTACAACGGTGACGAGCTGCTGTACCTGATCGCCCGCGAGCGCATGGCGCGCGATGAGCACGTGCCCGGCGTTGTCGGTACCTTGATGACGAATATGGCGGTGCAAGTGGCGCTGCAATCGCGCGGCGTGAAGTTTGTGCGCAGCAAAGTGGGCGACCGCTATGTGCTCGAAGAGCTGGCGCGCCAGCACTGGGTGTTGGGTGGCGAGGGCTCTGGCCACCTGTTGGTGCTGGACAAACACACCACCGGCGACGGCTTGGTCAGTGCGCTGCAGGTACTGCAGACCTGTATTCGCCAAAACCAAACGCTGGCGCAGGCGCTGGCCGAGTTGGTACTGTTTCCGCAGGTGCTGCTCAACGTGCGCTTGCAGCCGGGGCAGGATTGGAAAACCAACCGCCTGCTGGCCGAAGAGACCGCGCAGGTTGAGCGCGAGTTGGGCGACAACGGCCGTGTACTGGTGCGCGCCAGCGGCACTGAGCCACTACTGAGGGTGATGGTCGAAGCACGTGATTCGGCCCAAGCCCACGCCTGCGCCCAGCGTTTAGCCAGCGCAGCTCAGCAGGGGTAATTGACGCAAAATAGATAGCTTAAACCGCCCGATTCATAAGGCTTAAAGGCAGTTTTAGTTTGATATCTTTTGATTGGCTAGCAGCGCTTGCATTTTTTCAGGTGCCATGGGGCGGCCGCAAAAGTAGCCCTGCACATCGGCGCAGCCTTGCTCATGCAGAAAATTCATTTGCTCCTGCGTCTCCACGCCTTCTGCGGTGGTGTGCAGCCCCATTGCTTGGGCCATGCGGATGATGGCGCTGACGATGGCGCGGTCGCTGGCATCTTCACCCAAGTCGCGCACAAAGGATTGGTCGATTTTGAGTTTGTAGAGCGGAAAGCGTTTGAGCTGGCTCAGCGATGAGTAACCGGTGCCAAAGTCATCCATCGCCAAGCGCACCCCGCAGGCGTGCAGCTGGTCCATCGTCACGATGGCCGCGCGCGGATCGTCCACTGCCACGCCCTCGGTCAGCTCCAGCTCCAGCGAGTTTGGTGCTAAGCCAACGTCTTGCAAAATTTTTGTGATCAGCTCGGGCAGCTGGGGCTGGCGAAACTGCACTGCCGACAGGTTGACCGCTACGGTATCGAGCACCAAACCCTGCGCACGCCAGTTTTTCAGTTGCGTTAGCGCAGTGCGCAGCACCCACTCGCCAATCGGCAAAATTTGGCCGCAATCTTCGGCAATCGGGATGAACTCCGCCGGCGAGATATGACCCAGCTCTGGGTGATGCCAGCGCAGCAAAGCTTCAACGCTGCGAATGGCACCGCTGGCCATGCTGAATTGCGGCTGGTAAACCAGTGAAAACTGCCCGCGTTCTAAGGCGCGGCGCAGGGCGTTTTCCAGCACCAGCGCCCGCAATGAGTCGGCCTGCATTTGCGGCGTAAAAAAGCGGTAGGTGTTGCGTCCGTCCAGCTTGGAGCGGTACATCGCCACATCGGCGCACTGGCTCAGGGTGTCAAAGTCGTTGCCATCGTCTGGGAACAACGCAATGCCCATCGACGGTGCCATGGTCAGCTCGTGCGTGTCAATTTGGTAGGGCTTGCGCGAGGCCTCCAGTAGCTTGTTGGCGACACGTTCAGCGCCTTGGGCGTTGGCACCGGGCAGTAGCAAAATAAATTCGTCTCCGCCCAGTCGGCAGACGGTGTCGTTCTCGCGCACCAGTGCGCGCAGGCGTTTGGCAATTGCAACCAACAGCGCATCGCCCACGCTGTGACCCAGCGAGTCGTTAATGTGCTTGAAGTGGTCTAAATCCAAAAAAATGACCGCCAACGGGCTGTAATTTTTTTGCGCCATTTCAATCGCTTGGCGGCTGCGCTCGGCCAGCAAAGTGCGGTTGGGCAGGCCGGTCAGAGCGTCGTAATAGGCCAACCAGTGGATGCGCTCTTGGTCTTGGCGGCGGTTTTTGATTTCTTGGTGCAGATTTTTGACCGTTTCGCTCAACTCATGGGTGCGCTGCTGCACCACGCTTTCGAGCTCGTGGTGCATGCGCTGCAAGGCGGCCTGTGCCTCTTGTCGCTCGGTGATGTCCATGGTGATCCAGACGCTGCCCTTGTGCGGCTGGGCTGGGTCAATCGCCTTGCTGCGCACGTCGCAGACCACGATAGAGCCGTCTTTTTTGCAGAGTTTGATTTCGTCAGCAAAGGCCTGCCCTTGCGACAGCGGGCCGCGGCTGCGTTCGCCGACACTTTCCCAATCGGCTTCGTTGGCATACCAAATCCGTGAGGAGCTGCCTTGCAGTTCGCCCGCTTCATAGCCCAGCATGAGCTCAAAGTGGCGGTTGCAGCGCGTCAGGTGGCGATCGCGCAAGAAGACGATGCCGACCATTGCATGGTCAAACAGCACTTGCTTTTCCCAGACAGCGGCATCTAGCGCTTCTTGCGCACGGCGCTGCTCGTTGATGTCGTCAACGATCCAAATCGAGCCTTCGCTGGTGTCTTTGGGGTTGAGTAAGCTGCCCGTCAATCGACCCCAAAACAGGGTGCCGCAGCGCCGGCGCATCAAACGGTCTTCGCGGTAGGTCTGACCAGCGGTGAGCACTGGATAGGCAGCGCGCCCCAGTGCTCTAAAAGCGGCGCGATTGGGGTGCAAGGTGTCACTGTTGACACCCACCAGCTGTTCGTGCTTGTCATAGCCAAAAATCTCGGCATAGCGCTGATTGCAGCGCACCACCATGCGTTGGCGCAAAAAAACAATGCCCACGCCAGCGTTATCGAGCAGCGCTTGCTGCTCGCGTAAAGTGCGTTCGAGAGAGGCGTCGGACGATGCACCGGACGGTGGCCGTCCTAAAGTGTCTGGTAGCAGGGGCATGTCACCGAAAGGGTGGTAGAGGGTAGAGCAGTCAGAGAGCTGCTCTTAGAAGAAAAAATTGTGTGCCAAAGTGTATCACTTGGGTCTGGTTTTTCAGGGTCTTGGCTCAGAGAGCACACAAGGATTAAGTTGTGGCTGCGTGCGCCAGCAGTTCACACAAAACGCCTTGGCGCAAAGCACCTTTAATGACGTGTAGGCGCTCAATATCGAGCAGCTCGTAGACTGCGCGCAACACGCTAATGCCACCGCCAATGATGGGGCGGCGGTTTTCTTTGTCCAGTGCGTGGTGGATGCTTTGGGTGCTCTTGGCTTGCAGCAGTTGCGTTTGCAGCCATTCCAAATCCGAGCGGCTGATGCAATCGGGCGAGCGGCCAGCGGCACCCAAAATGTCGCTGGCAGCGGTGATGGTGCCGCAGGAGCCATATGCCACATCCCAGGCCGTGTGGTGGTAAGTGGGCAGCGCTGGTGCCAGAGCGGTTTTGGCGCTGGCGACGGCGAGGGCAAAGGCGGCAGCGCTCAAGGAGCCATCAGCAAAGTGGCGCATTGACCAAGCAACGCTGCCCACAGCCAATGAGGTGCTGACCAGCGCGTTGGCGTGCTGGCCCACAATCAACTCGGTCGAGCGCCCGCCAATGTCGAGCACCAGACGCCGCTCATCAGATGCGGGTAATTGCCGCGCTACGCCTTGGTACACCAAGCGCGCTTCTTGCTCGCCCGAGAGCACCTCAATTGGGTAGCCCAATAGGGCGGTGCCGCGTTGCAAAAACACTGCGCGGTTGTGTGCTTCGCGCAGCGTTTGCGTGGCAATGGCGCGCACGCGAATTGAAGGAAACTGCGCCAAACAAGCACCAAAGCGCGCCAAGCAGTCCCAGCCACGCTGCATTGCCTCTGGCGTGAGGTTGCCGTGTGCGTCTAAGCCGTTGCCTTGTCGGACGATTTCTTTGAGGTAGTGCAGGCGCTCGGTGCGCTTGTCGCTACCACTGTGTATGTAGCGGCTGATTTCAAGGCGAAAGCTGTTCGATCCCAGATCGATGGTGGCGAGCAAAGGAGAGGCTGAGGGCGTGTGGTGCATGGCGACTGGCTAAGAGGAGCCCGCAGATGGGGCGGCACCTCCATGGTAGCGAGCCCCGCCCTAGCCGACTATACGCCCGTCGGCGGTCAGCATGGTTTGCGTGACAAAGCTGCTGCTGCGTTTTTGCGCCTGAAACGTCACCCGAAAGCCGCCGACGTTGGCGTTTTGGCGCTGGCGCAGCGCGGCTAGCACGTTGGATCGGCTGGGGGCGTCTGGGATGCTGGCCAGCAGCTGGGCGCTGTAGCGGGCAGCAATAAAACCGGCCAAGCCTTGGGCAGTCGGAGCCTCGTCGTACAGCCGCGCCAGCGCTTGGCGGTAGGCGCGCACCACCGGCAAGCTGGCGCTGAGCAAGGGCACGGTTTGCGTCGCAATCACCGACACATGGCGCGGCAGCGCGCCCAACTGCGCCAGCACCTGCAGGTTCACATCGGCCAGCGCCAGCACATAGCATTGCCGCCCCGGCGGCAGCACCAGTTGGCGGGTGAAGGCGTGCAGCTCGGGCGTGCCGCCGACAAACAAAATCAGCGGCTGCGGCGGCGAGATTCGGCTGGGCTGGCCGTCGGCCAAGGTGTGCGTTCGCAGGCGCATGGCTTGCGCGACTTGGTTGATGGCCGGCGCTGACTGCTGCTCTAGGCGCGCGTTGCCATACACCACGCCCATGTCGTTCGCGCCGGCAATCAGCATGGTTTGCAGGGCGTGGCGGATTTGCGCGGGGTAGTCAGAAAAAATGTCGAACACCCCATCGCTGGCCGCAGACGCCGTGCGGTGGTGCAGCCACGGCGCAATTTGCGCCAGCGGGTTGTCGCTGGGCTGGGCTTGCCATTCGCCCAACTGGGCGGCTGCCGGGTGCCCGACACAGCCCGACAGCGCCACGCAGCCGCCGCGGTGCTGGACTTGGTGCCAAGCCGCTTGCAGGCTAGCGGCGCTGCCGTCGGTTTCTAGCACCCAGTGCTGCACCGGCTGGCCGTGCAGGCCGCCCTGAGCATTGAACGCTTGCCATGCCGCGCGTGAGCCAATCACAAAGTCGCGGCTGATGTCTTGCTGCGCGGGCGACATATCGGCCACCTGCGCAATGCACAGCGCCTCATCGGTCTTGGCCTTGGCCGCGCTGCGCGGTTGGGCGCGCAGCGGCGTTGCCAGCGCCAGGCCTGTGAGCGCGCTGGCTTGCAGCCAGTGGCGCCGGTGGAGGGGCGGCAGCGGGCGAGAGTGGAGCATATGGAACCGAGATAGCGATAAAGAAGTGGTGCCGCAGATATTAAAAAGTGAGCTGCTAGCGCCCGTATCTAAACGGATTAAGATAGTTTTGTATCTGAAATCTACTGTTTACGTGCGCTACTAGCTATGTTTTTTGATGTGCCTGCGCTGTCATGGCTACAGCGTAGGCGCAGGGTGTGACGGTTTTGTGACGCGGTGCAGCATCCACGCAAAAATGCTGGCCGTCACTGCCAGTGCCAGCGTGCTGGTCTGCCAAAACGACAGCGGCGAATGCGCCGCCGGCCACGGCCCCACGCCGTGGTAGGCCAGCCAATAACCGCCGCCCAGCCCGACGCCCCACAGTAGCAAGCAATACACCACCAGCGGCCACACGGTGATGCGGTAGCAGCGCAGGATGAACACGCACAGCGTTTGCAGCGCGTCGGCCAAGTGGTACAGCGCCACCCAGCCGAGCAAACCGGCGCTCATCCGCACCACGTCGGCTTGGTTGGAATAGATGGCGGCGAAGGCTTCTTTGGTGCTGAACAACGTGGCCGCCAGCGCCAGACTCATCAGCGTGGAGAGTTTGAGCGCCGTCCACACCACCGCGCGGGCGCGCGCCTCGTCGCCGGCACCGCGCCAAAAGCTCACCCGCGCGCTGGCGGCAATGGCAATAGACAGCGGCACCATGTACAGCACCGCGCCCAAGTTGCTGGCAATTTGGTGGCCAGCCGAGGCCAGCGTGCCTTGGCGCGCAATGAACAGCGCCATCAACGTGAACGAGGTCACTTCGACGCCAATGGCCAGCCCGGCCGGAATGCCCAGCCGGGCAAACGTCGCCAATTGCGGCCAATCGGGGCGCTCTGGCCGCCGCCACAGGTGCAGCGGCGCGTACAGCTGTTTTTGGTTGCGCAGCAACCACAGCCCCAGCGCCAGCAGCGTCAGGTTGACCGCCAGCGTCGCCCAAGCGCAGCCCTGCACGCCAAGCGAGGGCAGTCCCGCGCCGCCAAAGGTGAACCATACCGACAGCGGCAGCTTTACAAACAGCGCTGCCACCTGCAGCCAAGTGACCAGTTGCGGGTGCCCCAGCGCTTGGTTCAGCGTGGTGTAGAGGCGAAACAGCAGCGCCGGCGGCAGCGCCATCGCCAAAATCGCCAAATAGCCGGTAACGGCGGGGCGCAGCTCGGGCGGCACGTCCGTCCATTCGAGCAGCTTGCCGGGCGACAGCAAAATCGACATGCCCAGCAGCGCGGCGATGGCGCAGACATACAGCGCTTGCCGCACCGAAGCGCCAATGCGCGCCAAGTTTTGCGCGCCGCGCTGCTCTGCCCACACTGGCAGCAGCGCTTGCAACAAGCCCATCAGCGCGACATAGACGCTGACAAAAATCGCCGAGCCAATCGACAGCGCCGCCAAGGAGGCCTCGGCGTGGCGGCCAGCGACGATGGTGTCGGTGACGCCAAAAGCCATCACCGCCAGTTGCCCGGCGAGCACCGTGGCGGCGTGGCGCAGGATGGTGCGGCGTTCAGTTGACACGGCGGCGGTAGATGCGGATGAAGTCGGCTTTGTCGGTCGGACGGGCGATTTTTGTGCGCAGCTGCCACCGCTCTTGGTCAATGCGCGCGCTGGTGCCAGCCAGCAGCCACGGGCAGCTGGCGCGACTTTGAGCCGTCTTTAACTGCAGCGCGCCGTAGTGTTGCAGCGCGGCGATTTGGTTGCGGCTCAAGCCGTCTATCAGCACGCAGTTGGGTTGGCCGATGACGGCGACGATGTGGCGCACCTGCGGCGCATCGCTGCGCGCGTAGTCCAGCATCGGCAGCCACAGCGTCAGCAGCAACAACCAGCCCAAGGTGGCACCGCTGGCGGGCAAGACGAGGCTTTTCCAAATCGCGGCGCGGTGGCGGCCAGTGCGCCACGCCACCAGCGCACACCACGCCACGGTGGCGGCGAGCGCCAACCCCAGCATCCACGGCGAAAACGACGGCACAAAGCCGGGCGCCAGTTTGGCGACGTTGGCCGCCGGCTTGGCCGGAATGCCAGTTTGCGTCGAGATCCAAATCACCCAAATTGCCAGCGCCGAGATGGAGAAAAACAGCAGCGTAAACCAGTCGATCAGCGCCGAGACGCTGCGGCTGAGCGTGGGCAGGGCAAACGCCGCCAGCGTTGCCAGCGCCGGCAAACTCAGCAGCAAACTGCGGTCAGATGCCGAGGTGCTGAAGGCCGAGCCGATAGCCAGCAGCGCAAACCACAGCGGCAGCAGCAGGTGGCGGTGCATTTGGCGACTGGTGATGTGTTTGCGCCAGCGCCACAGCGTCCACAGCGCCAGCGGCCAGCTCGGCCAGGTAAACCACAGCAACAGGCGACTGAAACTGCCCCAGTGCTGCGGGTCGGCATACGGCCAGACGACGCGCCAGCGCCACACATTGACCTGCCAAGCCAGCGCGGCGGTGGCCAGTGCAGCTAGCAGCAAGCCCCAACCGGCGCGGCGCAAAAAATGCGTCGCCATATCGCCCTTGATGGCACCCGGACTGGTGCCCCACCAGCAAAGCGCCGCGCCGCCTACGCTGTAAAGCACGGCCAAAGTGGGTGCGCCGCTCAAGACCAAGCCAGTCAGGCCGGCGACCAAAGCGAGTGACGGTGCCAGCGTTTTGTAGGGCAGCGCCGCCAAGGCAAAAAACACCAAAGTGGCACCGCACAGCTGCAGTAAATACGCGGTGGTCTCGTGCGCCGGCTGGGCTAGCCCAAGGCAGGCCAACAGTGCCAGCAAACCGCCGTCGGCGATAGCCCGAGCGTAGTCGCGCGGCTGGGCTTCGCCGCCAAAGGCAAACGCCACCGGCTGCGCGCGCGGGCTGAGCGCCAAGTAGTACACGCCATACCACGCCGCCCACAGCGTCAGCGCCAGCACGCCAGCAAACGGCAGGCGCACCGCCAGCTCGGGTGCCAGCGCGGCGGGCGCGATTTTTAAGGCGGCAGCGCCAATCCAATAGGCCAGCAAGCCATCGGCCTGTGGTGCCAAGCCGCCCAGCAGCGGTGCGAGCCACGCTGTTTGGCCTTGCGCCAGCGCTTGCATATAGCCCAGCGCGGTCATATCGTCGCCGCGCCACGGGCTGCGCCCGACAAAGCCCGGCACGATGTAGGCCAAGCACAGCAACAGCAGTGCCCAGCGCGGCAGTCGGCGCACGGCACTTTGGGGAACGATGGCGGGAGAAGGCAGGTTCACGGCGTCAAGAAGATAGCAGGGCGAAGACAGACCCACAGGACAAACAAAAAGGCAGCACGGTTGCCCGGGCTGCCTTTGGAGGCGAAAGACGCAGAAAAATTATTCTGCGGCTGTCTTGGCTGGTGCGGCTGCAGCAGTCGCCGTGGTCTTGCCAAAGCGGTTGCGGAAGCGCTCGACGCGGCCACCCATGTTGTCCACCGACTTTTGCGTGCCGGTGTAGAAGGGGTGCGACTCGCTCGACGTATCGAGCTTGTACATGGGCAGCTCGCGGCCGTCTTCGGTCTGGCCCATTTCTTTGGTGTTCACGCACGAACGCGTAACAAACTTGAAGCCGTTAGACAGGTCGACGAAGAGAACTTCGCGGTAATTGGGGTGAATGCCTTTTTTCATGGCGAAATCCTTTGGTGGGTGGGTCAGTTGCGCCAGCCACTGCAACACGTATTTGTCGCAGCACTTCTCGCGAAAAGCTTTCGATTATTGCACGAATCGTGCTATCGAAAGGCTGCAATCGTTTAGCCGCCGCGGCGCATCATGTCGAAGAAATCGACGTTGCTCTTGGTGGCTTTCATGTTCTTGATCATCAGTTCCATCGACTCGATCTCGTCCATGTTGTACATAAACTGGCGCAGGATGCGGGTTTTCTGCAAAATTTCGGGCGCCAGCAGCAGCTCTTCGCGGCGCGTGCCGCTTTTGTTCAGCTCAATCGCTGGGAACACGCGCTTTTCGTACAGGCGGCGGTTCAGGTGGATTTCGCAGTTGCCGGTGCCTTTGAATTCTTCAAAGATCACTTCGTCCATGCGGCTGCCGGTATCGACCAGCGCGGTGGCGATGATGGTCAGTGAGCCGCCTTCTTCGACCTTGCGCGCCGCGCCAAAAAAGCGCTTGGGGCGTTGCAGCGCTGCCGCATCGACACCGCCCGACAGCACTTTGCCGCTGGATGGCACGACGTTGTTGTAGGCGCGCGCCAGTCGCGTGATCGAGTCCAGCAAGATCACTACGTCTTTTTTCAGCTCGACCAAGCGCTTGGCGCGCTCAATCACCATTTCGGCTACGTGAACGTGGCGTGCGGCGGGTTCGTCAAACGTCGAGGCAATGATCTCGCCTTTGACGGTGCGCTGCATCTCGGTGACTTCTTCCGGGCGCTCGTCCACCAGCAGCACCATCAGGTGTACGTCGGGGTTGTTGGCGGTGATGGCGTGGGCGATGTGCTGCATCATCACCGTCTTGCCGCTCTTGGGTGGTGCCACGATCAGGGCGCGCTGGCCTCGGCCAATCGGCGCAATGATGTCGATGATGCGGCCGGTGATGTTTTCTTCGCTCTTGACGTCGCGCTCTAGCCGCATTTGCTCCTTGGGGAACAGTGGCGTGAGGTTCTCGAACATCACCTTGTGTTTGTTTTGCTCGGGCGGGCCGTTGTTGACCTTGTCTAGCTTGGTCAGGGCAAAGTAGCGCTCGCCGTCTTTGGGCGTGCGCACTTCGCCTTCGATCATGTCGCCAGTGTGCAGATTAAAGCGGCGCACTTGGCTGGGCGAGATGTAGATGTCGTCCGTACTGGCGGTAAAGCTGGTGTCGGGGCTGCGCAAAAAACCAAAACCGTCGGGCAAGATTTCGAGCACACCGTCGGCAAAAATTTGCTCGCCCGCCTTGGCGCGTTTTTTAATGATGGCAAACATCAACTCCTGTTTGCGCATACGGCCGACGTTTTCAATATCAAGCTCTTCAGCCTGCTTGAGGACTTCAGACACGTGCAGTGCCTTGAGTTCGTTGAGGTGCATGGGGTGACTCCTTGGCGGAGTGAATATGAATCAGGGAGAGAGGCTGAGTGCCGAGAAGGCTGCTGTTGACAGTTCTGGCTGGCCTGGAGGATCAAACTGGCCAATGCGTGTGAGCCAGGGATCGGGTCGAATTATGCAGGAAAACTTTTAAAGGCCGATGGCGTGGTCAGGCGCGGGCAAAAAATGGGGGCTTGCAGTGCTGTTGCTGCAAAGCCGCAGCGCAAACGGCTGCGCTGCGGCTTAAGAGGCGTTAGAAGGCTTTAAGCCAGCTGTTCGTCAATAAACGCGGTCAGCTGCGACTTGTTCAACGCACCGACGTGGGTGGCGGCCAGCTGGCCATCTTTGAAGAGCATCAGCGTAGGAATGCCACGGATGCCGTATTTGGCTGGGATTTCGCGGTTCTCATCGACATTGACTTTGGCGATTTGTAGCTTGCCTTGGTAAGCGCTGGCCACTTCGTCGAGGATGGGCGCAATGGCGCGGCACGGGCCGCACCACTCGGCCCAGTAATCCACCAGCACGGGGCCGGCGGCCTTGAGCACGTTGGCTTCAAAATCGGTGTCAGAAACATGTTTGATGAGGTCGCTTGCCATTGCACTTTCCTTATAGGGAGCTGATCGGGATAAAGTGCGGCCATTGTGACAGAAACCAGCGTTTGCACTGCGCTAGGTCTAGGCGTGAATGCTATGACCGTGATAGCAAAATTGAAAAAATTATGAACCCCAACTCTCTTTCTTCTGCTTGTGACGCTGTCGTCATCGGCGCAGGCCCCGCCGGCCTGATGGCCGCGCAAGCGCTGGCCCAGGCCGGCGCGCAAGTGCATGTGTTTGACGCCATGCCCAGCGTCGGCCGCAAATTTTTACTGGCTGGCAAGGGCGGGCTGAACTTGACGCACTCTGAGGCTATGGTGCCGTTTGTCAGCCGTTACGGCGCGCGCCAAGCGCAGCTGGCACCGCTGTTGGAGTCGTTTGGCGCTGAGCAAGTGTGTGCTTGGGCGCGCGATTTGGGCGTGGAAACCTTTATTGGCACCTCGGGACGGGTGTTTCCGGCCGATATGAAAGCTGCGCCGCTGCTGCGCGCGTGGTTGCAGCGCTTGCGCAGCCAAGGCGTGCAATTTCACATGCGCCACCGTTTTATAGGCTGGGACAGCACTGGGGCGTTGCAGTTTCAAGCGCCGACGGGCGACATCACCGTGCAAGCGCGCGCTGTGGTGCTGGCACTGGGCGGTGGCAGTTGGGCGCGGTTGGGCTCCGACGGCGCGTGGCTGGCGTGGTTGGCCGAGCGCGGCATCGCCACCGCGCCGCTGCAGCCGAGCAATTGCGGCTTTGACGTGCCACGCCAAGGCGCTGCAGCGGGCGAAACCCGGCGCGAGTTCTTGCAAGAGCTGCTTGGCCAAACGCCCCGCCCAGAGGTGGGTTGGAGCGCGCACTTTGCCGAGCGCTTTGCCGGCCAGCCGTTTAAAACCGTGGCAGTCACGTTTACCGACAGCGCTGGCCAGCACTTCAGCCGCCGGGGCGAATTTGTCGCCACGCAAACCGGCGTCGAAGGCAGTTTGATTTACGCCGTCTCTGCCCTGCTGCGCGACGAAATCAGCGCCCACGGCCATGCGACGTTCACGCTCGATTTGCTGCCCGACCACACGCCCGAGCGCGTGCTCAAAGAGGTGCGCCACCCACGCGGCACCCGTTCGCTGTCGAGCCACCTGAAAAGCCGGCTGGGGCTGGACGGCATCAAGATGGGCCTGTTGTATGAGCAACTGGGCAAAGACGGCGTGGCCGATTTGCCAAAGCTGGCCGCCGCGATCAAAGCGCTGCCGATCACCGTGGTGGCGGCGCGGCCGATTGACGAAGCCATCAGCACCGCCGGCGGCGTGACCTTTGAGGCGCTGGACGCGCAGCTGATGGCGCAGGCCGTGCCCGGCGTGTTTTGCGCCGGCGAAATGCTCGACTGGGAGGCACCCACGGGCGGCTATTTGCTCACCGCCTGCATGGCCAGCGGCGTGCGCGCCGGCCAAGGCGCAGCGCAATGGCTGGCGCAGCAGGGCGGCAAGGAATAATTTTTGTAAAGATGCGAATAAAACAATAGCTTAAACCGCACGTTTATAAAAGGTTTGCGATATGAAACAGTCTCAAATCCTTATTTGACAAGCGCTAGCAGCTATCAAAATTGAGTCTGCTTGCCTGCGATGCAAGCGCTTCAATCCAGCGTGGGAGTAATGAATCTCTCGTTAATACAACAAAATGTGACAAAATCAACGCCACACACCAGACATAAAAGTGAAATTAAGTAACACATTGTTAGGCCTCGCAGTAGGTCTTTTTGTTTCCAGCGCCTCCGCTTTGTCTTTGGGCGAGGCACATGGCCGTGTGTTGCTTGGCAAGCCTTTGGATTTGGTGTTTGATATCCACACTGACCCTGGCACCGAGCTCAACCTTGCCTGCGTGCGCGCCTCGGTGCAGGCGGGCGAAACCTTTATTGACAATTCGCGCCTGCGCATTACGGCACTGCCGGTGCTGGCGGGGCGCGCGCCTTCGGTGCGGGTGCTGTCCTCGGCGGTGGTGATGGAGCCGATTTTGAGCCTGCGCCTGTCTGTGGGTTGCTCGGGCACCGTGGTGCGTAACTATGACTTTTTTGCCGATGTGCCCGCTGCCTTGGTGGCAAGCAAGCGGCCATTGGTGATTGCGCCTGCAGCGGCGGCGGAGCCTTTTGCGCCCGAAAAAGCGCAAGCAGCAGAGCCATCAGCACAAGTAGTACAAACAAGCAAAACAGCGCAACCGGCCAAACTGCCTAAGCAGTCCAAGCCACCTCAATCACCTCAACCGCCTAAATCGCCTAAGTCGCCCACACCACCGAAGCAGCAACTGGAGATTGGCAGCGCGCAAGCCGCTGCCCCGCTTGGCGAGCGCGCGCCCGCTGCGCTGCACAAATCCCGGCTCACGGTAGAACCGCTGGGCGATTGGCTGGCGCAATCGACCCTTGCGCCGCTGCGCCTGTCGCCCCAGTTGCAACAGGAGCCCAGCGAAAAGTCCAGCCAGCAGCGTACTCAGGCGGCCGCGCTGTGGCAACTGCTCAATATCTCTGCCCAAGACGTGCAGCAAACCCAGCTGCGCTTGCAGCAGTTGCAGGCTGAAATCGACGCTGCTCGCGCCAGCAGCGCCACAATGCAGACCACTGTCAGCGCCTTGCAAAAGCGGGTGGACACACTCGATGTCCAGCGCTTTCCGGTCGCATTGCTCTACAGCCTGCTGGCTTTGCTGGTGCTGATATGCGCCGCACTGGCTTGGCTGTGGCAGCGTATGCGCAGCTATAAGCCGGTGCAGCGTTTTGATTCAGATTGGAGCCATTCAGAGGCTTTGCGCGACAAAGAGCGCGCCTCTGCTGCCTCGATCGATTCCGAGAGCCTGACCGCACCAGCGCCTTTGCCTGCGGCTGCGCCTGCCCCTACCGCAGCGGCGCAGCCAGCTACGGCACCGCTTTCGCTGGCCAAGAGCGCTGCTTTGGTGCCGCCTGACGCGCCCATGCCCGTTCCGGCAGATGCCGCCGTAGCTGCGCAGCAGCAGGCGACGCACGCTGAGCTGGCGCCGGCGACAGTCGGGGCGGTGCGCATGTTGCACCCTGAAGAGCTGTTTGATTTGCAGCAGCAGGCTGAGTTTTTTATCTCGGTGGGCGAGCATGAGCAAGCCATTGAGGTGATGAAGCAGCATATTGAAGAGAACCGCACTGCCTCGCCATTGATGTATTTGGAGTTGTTGCGTTTGTACCGCTCACTCAGCCGCCGCACTGATTTCAGCGATTTGCGGGCGCAGTTTCAGCAGCACTTTAATGCCTTGGTGCCCGAGTTTTCAGCCTTCCAAGGCGGCGGCCGCCGCACCTTGCTCGACTACCCCGACGTTGCGGCCAGCATCGAAGCTGTGTGGAGTGACAGCGCGGTATTGGCGTTGCTAGAGAGCTATATTTTTTGTCAGCACAACGGTCAAAAAACCGTGGTCGAGCCGTTTGAGCTGCCGGCTTACGACGATTTGCTGTTGCTCTACGCGATTGCCAGCACCATTCCGGCCGAGACGCGCGGCGCACCACCGCCGCGTCAGCGCACGATGCCGCACACCGTCGCCGAGCCAGCGCAGTCGCCGCCGCTGGAGCCCTTGAATTTGCCAGAGCAAGACCTTTTGTCGCCTGCCGCTTTGCCGGCGTTAGACGAGGTGGATTTTGATTTGGCACCGTTTTTGGATGCGGCCTTGCTCGCGCCTTTGCCCGTGGCGCAGTCTGAGGCCAGCTTGGCTTTGGAGGCCGCGCAAGCTGCGCCAGCCTTGGGTAACTTGATTGAGTACGATGCCCACCAGTTGTCTAACCGGGCGGCGCTGGCTTCAGCGCCTGTGCCTGCACCTGCACCTCAGCCCCGCGCCACTCAGAGCGCTTGGACGTTGGATTTGGATTTGGATTTGGATTTGTCTGATCCCAATGCGCTGGAGCTGGCCGATTTGCCACTCTTGACTGAGAGCGCTATCCCAGCGCTAGCCGTGACACCGCCGCCAGCGCCAGGCGCGTCGATTGGCTTTGGTGCCGTCAGCGACCGTTTTGAAGCCCGCTTTGATTTGGAAGATGACAAGGGCAAGCCTATGGATTTTTGAGGCACCTAGCCTCCTATAGCTAGGGTTTCAAGTCGCCATTGCTTGCATAAGCTGGGCTGCTGCGGCTTCAGGGTCTGGCGCGTTGACCAGCGCCCGCACCACGGCAATCGAGCCGACGCCAGTAGCGGCAATCTGCGCAAAGTGCTCAGCACCAATGCCGCCAATCGCCACCAGTGGAAACTGCTGCATCAGCTTGGCATAGAACCCCAGCCGCGCCACGCCTTGCGGTGCGGTCTCCATGCGCTTGAGCGTGGTCGGAAATACCGCGCCCATGGCGATATAGCTCGGCCAGACGGCGGCGGCGCGCAGCATTTCGGCGTAACCATGCGTGCTGACCCCCAAACGCACGCCCGAGGCGCGCAGCGCAGCGACTTCGTGCGGCTGCAGTGCAGCTAAATCCTCTTGACCCAAATGCACGCCATAAGCGCCAGCGGCCAGCGCGACTTGCCAATGGTCGTTAATGAACAGCAGCGCGTTGGTGCCGCGCACGGCCTCTACGGCGGCGTGGACTTCGCGCTCGATGGCAGCGGCATCGCTTGATTTAAAGCGCAGTTGCACCGTGGGTACGCCGGCGCGCGCCATGCGCCCGACCCACGCCGCGTCGGGCAGCACCGCGTACAGCCCCAAATTGCGCGGGCAGGCAGCAAAGGCTTGCTCTGGTGGCGTGGGTTGCAGGCCAAAGTAGGCGGCGGTTTGCGGCCAGCGGGCGATGTTGGCGTCGCCGGTGTGCTCAAAGCGGGCTTGCCAAGCGCGCGCTAAGCAGTCGGCGTCGATAGCGATAAAACCCAGTTCGCTGCAGGCTTGCAGGGCGGCGCGGTAGATGGGGGCGGTTTCTGTGCTGTCGGGCAGCGGCTGCGGGGTGTAAGGCGCAAACGTCGGCGCGTGCTTGCGCACGATGTTTTCCGCGAGGGCGCTGATATTGATGTCCATCTCCATCGTGATTGCCTTCAATTTCCTTCAAGCCGGTTGATCGTGGTGCCAAAACGGTGTGCCCAGCACGGGCGTGCTGGGTTGCGCGGCGTCTTGGGCTTGCATCGCCCCGGCAAGGCGGGCGCTGCGGCCGGCGCGCACGCCATCGGCAAAAGCCCCGGCCATTGCCACCGGGTCTTGCGCCAGCGCCACGGCGGTGTTGAGCAGTACGCCGTCAAAACCCCATTCCATCACTTGGCAGGCGTGCGATGGCAGGCCCAAACCCGCATCGACCAGCATCGTCACCGACAGCCGCTCGCGCAGCATTTGCATGGCGTAGGGGTTGACCGGGCCGCGCCCGGTGCCAATCGGCGCCGCCCACGGCATCACCACTTGGCAGCCGACATCGACCAAGCGCTGGCACAGCACCAAGTCTTCCGTGCAATAGGGCAGCACGTAAAAACCGTCGCGGATCAGCGTCTCAGCCGCTGCGACCAAGTTCAGCGTGTCGGGCTGCAGGGTGTAGTCGTCGCCAATCACTTCGAGCTTGATCCACGGCGTGTTGAACACTTCACGCGCCATGTGTGCGGTGGTGATGGCTTCTTGCGCGCTGTGGCAGCCGGCGGTGTTGGGCAGCACCGGCACGTTCAGGCCGCGCAGCAGTTCCCAAAAGCCTTGGCCGCTTTCGGCCGGGTTGCTGCCTTGGCGGCGCAGCGATGCCGTGACCATCGCTGGTTGCGAGCGCTGCACTGCCGCTTGCAACACCGCAGGCGAAGGGTAGCGGGCGGTGCCCAGCAGCAAGCGGCTGGGGAAAGACTGGCCATACATGACCAGTGCGTCGTCGATAGCAGGAGTGTTCATCGCAGAGATTGAAAAGATAAAAAGGAGTGGTTTATCAAAATTGATAGCTGCTAGCGCACGTATTTAAAGGGCTAGAGGCCAAAAAGCCTTCTAACCACCAGTGACAGGTGAAATAACTTCCAACCGGTCGCCGTCTTGCAGCGGGTGGCTGGCGTGCTGGGCCGCCGGCACAAACGCAGTGTTGACGGCCACCGCATACGGCAGCTGGGCTTGGACGGCAGCCAGTGCCTCGGCCACGGTGGCGTTTGCGGGCAGTTCGCAGGGTTTGTTATTGACAGTGACGGTGATATTGAGGTGCATGGCGCAAAAATTTCAACAAAGAGGGGGTTTAGCGCTCGCCCTGCAATTGCAGCGACAAGCCAAAGCGGCTGGCCAAGGTGGACTGGCCGGTGGCGAGCACTTCGAGTGTTACGTCCAGCATGGCCGGGGCAATCATGTAGCCGTGGCGGTACAAGCCGTTGATTTCCAGCGTGCGCGGTGCGGTTTGGCGAATCATCGGCAGGTTGTCCGCCAGAGTCGGGCGGCATTGGGTGGTGATTTCGAGGATACGTGCCT
>JAGNUJ010000006.1:0-1382 GCA_017987055.1 Giesbergeria sp. | reverse complement strand
GCAATCATGTAGCCGTGGCGGTACAAGCCGTTGATTTCCAGCGTGCGCGGTGCGGTTTGGCGAATCATCGGCAGGTTGTCCGCCAGAGTCGGGCGGCATTGGGTGGTGATTTCGAGGATACGTGCCTCGGCAAAACCGGGGTGTACGGCATAGGCCGCGCTGAGCAGCTCCAGCGATGAGCGCACGCTGGGCGGCGACAGGTCTTCGGATTCAATCTCCGTTGCGCCGATGACGAAGACGTGCTCGGGCTTGGGTGCGATGTAAATCGGGTAGCGCGGATGTACCAAGCGCGTTGGGCGCTGCAGCGTCACGCCCGGTGCGTGGATGCGAATCACCTCGCCGCGCACGCCGCGCAGTGCTGGCCACTGCGGGCGTGCACCGAGGCCACGGCAGTCCAGCAGCCATTCATTGGAATCGAGGCGGATGTCTGTTGGGTTTTTGGGGCAATTCCAGTGCACGGTGACACCCAACTGCTCCATCTCGTGCGCCAGCGCGGCCAGCAGTTGGCGGTTGTCCAGCTGGCCTTCGCCGGGCAGGTACATGCCTTGGGCAAAGCGCTGCGCCAGCGCCGGTTCGACCTCGGCCATGCTGGCGCTGTTGAGCATTTGCATCGCCGGCAGGTCGGGCAGGGTGGTGCGGGTTTTTTCTAGCTGCTGGCGCAGGCGGCTGGCATCGGTCGCGTCTTGGCGGTGCCAGACGATGAGTGTGCCGTTTTGCTGAAAAAACACCGGCGTACTGAGCGCGCCCAGCAACTGCGGCCAGCGCGTCAGCGCGTGTTGTCCCATGCGCACCACGCCCGGCTCGGTGATGGCCGACTCGGCCAGCGGTGCCAACATGCTGGCAGCGGCGCGCGCAGCAGAGTGCTCGGCCAGCGGGCCGCCGCTGTCATAAGTCGTTACGCTGTGGCCTTGGCGTGCCAAAGTCACCGCCAGCAGCCGACCCATCAGGCCCGTGCCGAGGATGGTGTAAGACCGCTGGGGTGGGCAAGAAAGGGGGGTGGGTTGAGAAGGGTGGGATTGCAAAGTCATCGTCGTCCGCCTGTAATAACCGCAAAATTACAGCACATCCCCAAAGCCGCCAGCGGCGTAGCGCACACAGCAGTCGGGGGCATAATTTTCGGCATGACGCTTACCGACTCCCTTCCACCTTCCCAATTTCCCCGTTATGCCCGCGTGCTGTCGATTGCTGGCTCTGACAGCGGCGGCGGCGCTGGTATTCAGGCGGATTTGAAAACCTTCAGCGCCTTGGGTTGCTACGGCATGACGGCGATTACTGCCATCACGGCGCAAAACACCCAAGGCGTACGCGCCATTCACGGCGTTCCGGCGCAGATGCTGCGTGCGCAAATCGATGCGGTGCTGGAAGACATTGGCGCTGATGCC
>JAGNUJ010000182.1 GCA_017987055.1 Giesbergeria sp. | reverse complement strand
ATTGAGGCCGGCCACTTCAAGGGCCAAATCGTCCCCGTGGTGCTGAAAAGCCGCAAGGGCGATGTCGCCTACGAGGTCGATGAGCACTACCGCCCCAACTGCACGCTGGCCGACATGGCCAAGCTCAAACCGGTGTTTGCCAAAGAGAACGGCACCGTCACCGCCGGCAATGCTTCGGGCATCAACGACGCTGCGGCGGCGGTGGTGCTGATGGAAGCGGGCGCCGCCAAAGCGCGTGGCCTGCAGCCGCTGGCGCGCTTGGTGGCCTACGCCCACGCCGGCGTCGACCCGAAATACATGGGCATTGGCCCGGTGCCAGCGACGCAACTGGCGCTGAAAAAAGCCGGCCTGACAGTAGCCGACTTGGACGTGATCGAAGCCAACGAAGCCTTTGCCGCCCAAGCCTGCGCCGTCTCGCGCGATTTGGGCTTGGACCCGGCCAAGGTCAACCCCAATGGCTCGGGCATTTCGCTCGGTCACCCGATTGGCGCGACCGGCGCGCTGATCACCGTCAAAGCCCTGCACGAGCTGCAGCGCGTGCAGGGCCGTTACGCGCTGGTGACAATGTGCATTGGCGGCGGTCAAGGCATTGCGGCGATTTTTGAGCGCATGTAAATCTAAAGTGCGCCTGCCGCACTGACCCTAAAAAATGGCTCCCTCGGGAGCCATTTTTCATTGCGTTGCTAACGCTCAGTCACGCACTACCAGCACCGGGATGCGCACCACACCCAGCACGCGCTGGGTGACGCTGCCGAGCATCAGCTTTTCCAAGCCCCGGCGGCCATGCGAACCCATGATGACCAAATCAGCGCCCACGCTTTCGATGGCGCGCACGATGCCGTCGTGTACCGCATGACCTTCGCCCACCACCGTATTGACGGTGACACCGGCTTCTTCCATTGCTTTTTTGGCGGCTTCCAAAGCCGTGTTGGCTTCAGATGTGGCAGCACTCAGGTACTGCGCTTGGCCATAGGCAAAATCAGCGCCCACGCCGGTGAACGGATACGGATCGACCACATACAACACCGTCACCGTGCTGCCCAAGCTCTTGGCCAGCTTAGCTGCGCGGGCAACCGCAAACATCGAGGTGGGCGAGCCATCCACTGGCACCAGAATATTTTTGAACATCAATTTTTCTCCTTAAATAATTTGAAGCAGGCGAGAGACCTGCAAAAACGCATGGCACGTGCCACAGCACACAGCTTACCCGCGTAAAACGGACTTCTTAAGAGTATCCAGCACGGGCTGCAAGATTGCGCACCGGCACCAATAACCAGCACCTGTAACATTCGCCGCTCTACCCCATCGCCCCATTGCCCCAGCGCCGCCACCCGCTCTTGCCAAACCCCCACCAGCCATGTCCACTGAACGACGCCACTTCACCCGTGTTCTGTTTCAAGTTCCCGGCTGGTTAAGTACCGACCACGAGCACCAGCCCATGCAGCTGCAGCTGCCGGTGCAAGTTCAGGATTTATCGCTCAAAGGCGCACTCGTCATCGCCCGCGACACGCTGCCAGTGGGCACCGAGTGCCAGCTCATCGTGCCGCTGAGCGATTACGACGAGCGCATTGCCATGTCGATGCAAGTGGCACAAGCTCAGGAGCTGCAGCTGGGTTTGGTCTGCCGCAGCATAGACCTCGACAGCGTGACGCATCTGCGCCGCCTGCTGGAATTGCAACTGGGCGACCCAACGCTGCTGGAGCGTGATTTGGCAGCGCTTTTTAGCTTGAGCAGCAAACCATAAATACCCCACGCGGGCTCGCCATCCTGTATTTGTTTCGCCGCTGCCCGTATGCCATCGAAGCCCGCTTGGCGCTAGCGGTTTCAGCGCAAGGCTCTTTTTGCCCCCTACAATGGCGCTGTCTGCGAAGCCGCCGGGCTTTATATTTCCTTGAACCAATGCTCATACGAGCCCGGGCTTGGTACATTGCCCCGCAAGCGTGATCGTCTCGCGTTAGATGAACCCAATGCAGGGCTGCCCTTGCCCACCTGAACCCCCGGTTCAGGATGACAGGCCCGGTCGCATTCGCAGACACCTTTTTTGACAGCGCGCCCTTTGTGGCGCGCTGTTTCATTTCTAGCCGCCACTTTCCGCCCATCCGCCCATCCGCCCATGCTCAGCACCTACTTAATCATTCAATTGATGGCTCTCGGGCTCACTACGGGTTTTTTGGCCGGTTTGCTGGGCATTGGCGGCGGCATGATGCTGGTGCCCTTCATCACCTACATGCTCAGCCAACAGCAAGTAGCGCCTGATTTGGCGGTGAAGATGGCGATTGCCACCTCGATGGCGACGATTTTGTTCACCTCGATCTCTAGCGTGCGCGCCCACCACCAGCGCGGTGCGGTGCGCTGGGAGCTGGTGTGGCGCTTGGCACCCGGCATTGCTCTGGGTGGCATTGCGGCCAGCTTGGGGGTGTTTGCGCTGCTGAAGGGCTCGTTTCTGGCGATATTTTTCGGTCTGTTCGTCAGCTTCTCTGCGGTGCAAATGTTTATCGACCGCAAACCTGCGCCGGCACGGCAAATGCCCGGCACCGGCGGTCAGGTGGCGGCGGGCAGCGTGATTGGTTTTATCTCCGGCTTGGTCGGTGCCGGCGGCGGCTTTATCAGCGTGCCGTTTATGACGTGGTGCAACGTCTCCATCCACAACGCCGTCGCCACCAGCGCGGCGCTGGGTTTTCCGATTGCGTTGTCGAATGTGCTGGGCTATGTCACCGGCGGTCAATCGGTGGCGGGGCTGCCGCCAGCGTCACTCGGCTATGTCTGGCTGCCGGCGCTGGGCGTGATTGCCAGTTGCAGCGTGTTGACCGCGCCGCTGGGGGCGCGCTCGGCACACCGCCTGCCGGTAAAGCGGCTCAAGCGTATTTTTGCCAGCCTGCTGCTGGGCTTGGCCGGCTACATGCTCTACAAGGGGCTAAACGCTTAGCCCAATG
>JAGNUJ010000063.1 GCA_017987055.1 Giesbergeria sp. | reverse complement strand
AGCGCGCGGTGGCTGGTGCGCTCAGCGCAGGCACCGTGGTGCTGGATGCGCCCTTGCGCCATCACCACCACGTCGTGCGCCTGCAGAGCAAACGTCAATTCATGCAGCACGCTGACCACCGTGGTGCCGCCGGCGACCAGCGCGCGCACCGTCAGCAGCCAGTCGGCTTGGTGCGGCGGGTCGAGGTTGGCCAGCGGCTCGTCCATCAGCAGCACCTGCGCCTGCACCGCCAACGCCCGCGCCAGCAGCACCCGTTGGCGCTCGCCGCCCGACAGCTGGCCCAGCGCCCGCATGCGCCACTCCCAAGCCTGCGTGGTTTGCAGCGCCTGCTCCACCGCAGCATGGTCGGCCGCGCTGGGCGGCGCCATCCAGCCTTGGTGCGGCAAGCGCCCCAGCATGGCGACGTCGTAGACCGTCAAATCGTCAGCGGCGCTTTCGTTTTGGCCTAGCCACGCCAGCGCCCGGGCGCGCTCGCGCCGGCTCCACGCGTGCAGCGGGCGGCCGAGCAACTGCACCGGGCCAGTGCTGGGCAGCAACCCAGCCAAGGCCTTGAGCAAGGTCGATTTACCGGCGCCATTGGGGCCGACGATGCTGGTCCAGTAGCCTGCGCGCAGCGCCAAATCAACGCTGTGCAAAATATGGACATTTCCAACGCTAACGCTTACCTGGCTTGCGCTAATAGCTATTTTTTCAGGAGTGCTGACCGCGTTCACAACAAGCCTCCGGGGGAAGAACGCCGGTGCATCAGCCACAGCAGGTAGCCGCCGCCCAGCACCGCCGTCAGCACACCGACGGGCAGCTCTTGCGGCGCGATCAATCCGCGCGCCAGCAGGTCGGCCGCACACAGCAGCGCACCACCCATCAGGCTGGACAACGCCATCAAGCGTCCATGCGGCACTGACACCGCCGCGCGTACCAAGTGCGGCGCGGCGAGGCCGACAAAAGCAATCAAACCGGTTTGCGCCACCGCCGTGCCGGTGGCCAGCGCCAGCACCGCCACCAACGCCGCGCGCAGCGGTGCCAGCGGCAAGCCCAAGCTGTGCGCGGTGGCTTCGCCCAGCGCCAAGCCATCGAGCGCCCGCGACAGCGCCCACGCCAGCGCCAAGCACAGCAGCCACACGCCGGCCATCAGCAGGCAAGCCGCCCAGCCGACAAAGCCGGTCGAGCCCAGCATGAAAGCCTGCATCGCCTGCAGCGAATCGGGCGAGAGCAACAAAATGAGCGACGTCAGCGCCCCCAGCACCACGCCGACGATGACGCCAGCCAGCAGCAGGCGCAGCGTGTGCTGCACACCGCGCGCCAGCGCCAGCGTCAGCAAAACGGCCAGCACCGCGCCGACAAAGGCTGCGCCGGTCAGCCCGAGGCGCACCAGCCAATGGCTAGAAAACACCGACACCGCCACGGCGCTACTGCCGCCGCCGAGCAAAGCCAGCACCAAGGCCACACCCAGCGACGCGCCCGAAGCACTGCCGAGCAAATACGGATCGGCCAGCGGGTTGCGAAACAAGCCCTGCGCTACCGCTCCCGCCAAGCCCAGCAGCGCGCCGGCACACCACGCGCCCAAGGTGCGCGGCAGGCGGATCTCCCAGACAATTTGCTGCGCCATCGCCTGCGCTGCCGGGTCGTCGCCCTGCCCCCACAGCGCTGGCCAGAGGTTTTCTAGCCCGGTGCTACCGACACCGGTGCCCAGCAGCCACAGCGCCAATGACAGCAGCAACAAACCAAGCGCCAACAGCGCGCCAGCCGGCGCGCGGCGCACCGGCCGCGCTGCGGGCGCAGTCAGTGGCACAGGCGTTGCAGACGGCGGCAACACAGCGCTCATGGGCGATTCACAACGGCGGGCGGCGCTTTGTCCGCCAAACACTGCGCCATCAAGCGCGCGGCTTCGGCCATGCGCGGGCCGGGGCGGATCAGCACATCGGTGTCGTCCACGCCAAATTCGCAGATGCGCCGCTCGCGCACCGCGCGGATGCCCGCCCAACCGGGGCGCTCGGTGAGGCCGGCGGCACTGCGCACGCCCACCATGATCAGGTCGGGATTGGCGCGCACCACAAATTCAGGGTTCAGCTTGGGGAAAGGGCCCAGCTCGGGCGGCAAGATGTTTTGCACACCCAAGCGGGTCAGCGTCTCGCCCATAAACGAGCTGGCACTGGCACCAAACGGCCCCCGGCTGGCCTCGTAATACACGCGCGTACTGCGCACCGTCGCTGGCAGCGATTGCGCCGCCGCTGACATTGCCGCATCAATCGTGCGCCAGACCTGCTGCGCGTCCGCCACGCCGAGCAATTGCCCCAGCTTGCCCAGCACGCGCTGCACGTCGGCGTGGGTTTTGGGCTCTAGCGCCACCACCTTCAAACCGAGTGATTCCAGCCGCGCAGCAGCGCGCGATGAAGTCGCCATCAGCACCACGTCCGGGCGCAGCGCGACCACAGCTTCGATGCTCGGGTCGATGCCGCCGCCAACGCGCGGCAGGCCGGCGATGCTGCCCGGCCAGTTGGAATAGCGATCCACACCGACCAAGCGCGCGCATTGACCGAGCGCACAGACGCTTTCGGTCAACGACGGCAGCAGGCTGACGATGCGCAGCGGCGCGTGCGCCAGCGTAATCTGGCGGCCTCGGTCGTCGGTCAGTTGCACGGCTGCGGACGCAGGCGTAGCGGGCACAGTCTGCGCATTCGCCAGCGTCGCCATCAGCACCAGCAGGCCGATCACCACGGCCAGCACGGCCAAGATGCGCACGATGGGGGTGGGTTTCATGCGCAAGCATCTTTCAAACTGAGCGGCAAACCCGCCGCCATCAGCGTGACGCGCTGGCAGGTCTGCGCTGCCTCTTGGTTCAGCAGGCCCAGCGCATCGACAAAAGCGCGCACCTCGCGCCCCAAAGGAATGACCCCCAGACCGATTTCGTTGCCCACCAGAACAACCGGCCCGGGGGCATTCTCAATCGCTTCTAAAAAGAGAGCTGCTTGCGCACGGAAACAAAGGGCTAGAGGCTGATTTGACCCATATTCTGGGGCATTTTCGGCCTCAGAAAGCGCTTGGGGCATCGTCCAATTGGTCAGCCACAGCGTCAGGCAGTCGATGACCACCAGCGTCTGCGCGCTGCTGTGCTGGCGCAGCGCAGCGGCCAAGTCCAGCGGCTCTTCCACCGTCAACATCCCCGGCACGCGCTCGGCGCGGTCGCTTTGGTGGCGCGCAATGCGCTGGCGCATTTCATCGTCCCACGGCTGGGCAGTCGCCAAAAAAACGGCGCGGTGGTCGCTGCTTTGGAGAAGCCAATCACGCGCCAGCAGTTCAGCGCGGCGCGATTTGCCGCTTTTTTGGCCGCCGAGGATCAGTTCGCTGCGGGCTATCGACAAAGTCATGGCGTGAGGCCTCCCAACAATGCGGCCACGGCGCTCGGGCTGGACGCAAACCACGCGTGAAAATAACTGGCGTGGATGCTGCCGTGGCGGTACAGCGCTTCGCCCGCGCCAGCTACAGCCACTTCACCGGGTCGGGCAGAGCGCGCGACTTCGGCGGCGCCACTGGCCAGCGTCGAATAGTGAAAAGTGTGGCCGCGCAAGCTGTGGCCGTCCCACGCCAGTTGCTGCGGTCCTAGTCCGGCCAAACGGCGCTGCTGCACGGCGTGGCCGGGCAGCAAGCCCCACAGCGGCTGGCATTGGCCATCCACCAGCGCGATGGATTCGCACAGCGCCAACATACCGCCGCACTCCGCCCAGACGGGTTTGCCAGCGTCGATATGCGCTTGCAAGCTGGCGCGCAGCGGCGTATTGGCGGCCAATCGCGCGGCGTGCAATTCGGGGTAGCCGCCGGGCAGCCAGAGTGCGTCGCACGGCGGCAGCGCCGCATCCGCCAGCGGCGAAAAAAACACCACCTGCGCGCCCAAGTCGTGCAGGCAGTCAAGGTTGGCGGGGTAAATAAAGCTGAACGCTGCATCACGCGCCACCGCCACGGTGCGCCCTTGCAGTAGCGCTGGGATAGCGGCCATGTCGGCAGCCGGCGCAGCAAATTCCACCGACCAGCGCGCCTGCCAGTCGGCCAACGTGAGCTGTCCCAGCGGCGTCTGCGCCAGCGCGTCGGCAGCCGCGTCGAGGCGCTCTAGGCCGTCGGGCAGTTCTTGCGCGCTGATCAGGCCGAGGTGGCGCTCGGGCAGCAGGTCGGCTTTGGGCGCGGCGCGCTCCTCTATCGACACGCGCATCAGCGCGCCCAGCCAGTGCTCTGGTTCGCGCAGGCTGACCTGCAGCATCTGCGCGTGGCGCTGGGTGGCGACGCGGTTGGCCAGCACACCCGCCCAGCGCAGGCCACGCTGGTAGTGCTGCAACCCATAGGCCAACGCGCCAAAAGTGCCGGCCATCGCCGCAGCGCTGACCACCGCCATTACCGGTAAATCCAGCCGCTGCGCCAAATCAGCCGCACTGGGCGTGCCGTCAAACAAGCCCATCACGCCTTCGATCAAGATCACGTCGCACGCTTGCGCAGCAGCGTGCAGGCGGGCGCGGATGTCGGCCTCGCCGGTCATCCACAAATCGAGCTGATGGACGGGCGCACCACTGGCCAGCTGGTGCCAGTGCGGGTCAAGAAAGTCGGGGCCGCACTTGAAGACGCGCACGCGGATGCCTTGGCGCGTGAGCAAGCGCGCCAGCGCTGCCACCACCGTGGTTTTTCCCTGCCCCGACGCGGGGGCGGAGATCAGCAGGGCGGGGCAGCGCATCAAAGCCATGCGGCTCAAGGCTGCGGCGCCCATTTCAGGCCGACGTACAGCGTGCGCCCCGGCGGCACATAGGTGCGCGCCACTTCGTAGGCTTTGTCGGCCACGTTATCGACGCGCGCCAGCAGCGTGAAGTCGCGCGCAATGCGCTTGCTGGCGTACAGGTTCACCAAGCCATAGCCGCTCAAGCGGTTGGTGTTTTTGTCTTCGTTGTAGCGCTGGCCCGAGGCTTGCAGCTCTGCGCCCATCGTCCAGCCGGCGACTTGCGTATCCGCACCCAAGGTGGCGTGGCGCTTGGCGCGGCGTGCCAGCAGCTTGTTGGTGCCCAAGTCGCGCGGATTTTGGAAATCGACCGATCCATGCACCTGCACGCCGCCCAGCTTGTGCGAGCCAGCCAGCGTAATGCCCTTGTATTGGGCGCGCGCGGTGTTGACGTAGCAGCCAAAAGCGGCGCCGCAGTTACCACCGCCAGCAAAAGCGATCAGGTTGGTGACGCGGTTGCGGTAGGCCACGGCAGAAAAGCTGCTGCTGCCTTGGGCATAGCGCAAGCCCATTTCGATGTTGCGGCTGCTTTCGGGCTGCAGGCCGGCGTCGCCGTACTGGCTAAAGCGCTGGTACAGCGTCGGCGCGCGAAATGCCGTGCCAGCCGACGCGGTGGCGCGCCAATGGGGCGCAAAAGCGTAGCCATAGGCGACGCTGCCGGTGTTCTTGCCGCCAAACTCACTGTCATCGTCGTGGCGCAGGTTCAACTGCAGGCTGTGCGCGCCGGCTTGGTAGCCATAACCCAAGGCGAGCGCGTTTTGCGCACGGCTTTTGGCGATGGTGGTGCTCCACTTGTCCAGCGCCGGGTTGTTCAAATCATCTTCGCGCCGCTCCAGCGCGGCGGTGAACAGGTGCGCGCCCATGCGGTATTGGTTTTGCCACAGGTAGCCGCGCAGCTTGGTTTCAGTGCGGTAGGGCGAGGGTTCGGTTTCGTAGCGGCTCAGGGTGTCAGTCACTGACAAGCGCATGGTGTAGGCCTCGCTCCACTGCGCGGCCCAGGTCAGGCCGGCAGTGCGCAGGCGGTTTTTGTTGCGGTCGTCCACCGGCGCTGGCGATGTGTCGTAACCCGAGTTCATGTACTGGCCCAGCAGCGTGGCATCCAGCCGGTGCTGCGCGTTGACTTTGAAGCCAACGCGTGCGTTGCCCGAGGTGGCGGTGTAGCCGTCTTTGTCGGTGTTGTGACCAGCGCCGGTTTTGATGTCGTAGCCATCACTTTGCACGCGCGTCAGGCCGAGCGCGTAGTCAAACGCACCCTCAACACCCGCAGTACCGCTCACGCCCGCTTCCATTTTTTTGGTTTTGTGCGTACCCATGCCAACGCCGACATAGGGCGAAAAAGCGCCCTCGCCCTTGCGCGTGAACAACTGGATTACGCCGCCAATGGCATCCGAGCCATAGACCGCCGCCGCAGGGCCGCGCAGCACTTCGATACGGTCGATGTGCGCCAGCGGAATTTGCTCCCACACCGCACCGCCGGTCGATTGCGAGTCCACGCGCACACCGTCGATGTAAACCGCCGTGAAGCGCCCCTCAGCGCCGCGCAAAAACACGTTGGCCGAGTTGCCAACGCCGCCGTTGCGCGAAATCTCTACGCCCGGCAAACGCGCCAGCACATCGACGACGCCGGTAGCAGCGCTGTTTTCGATGGTTTCACGGTCCACGATGGAGATGTCAGCCACCAAGTCCGACAACCGCTGCTCAGAGCGGGTCGCCGTGACTACGGTTTCGCGCAGCGACGGCGCGTGCAGGTTTTGCGCTAGCAGCACGGGTTCAGCCGATGCAGCCTGTTGTGGTTGCTGTGCCAAAGCCGGCAGCGCGCACGCCAACGCCAACGTCAAAGCCGCAGGACGCAGGCCAGCCAGCGCAGCAGCACGGCTCGCGGCGGAAGAAAAAGTAATCATGAAAAAAACGTCAACAAAATAACCCGAGCCGACCTCCCCGCCGGCGCATGGGCGATAACGGCGGCGCAGCCCCTCAAAAAGGACGCACACCACCACGTTGTTGGCCGGTATCCGGGCTGGCGGAGCGCCCTCCAACGCCTTCCCAGGCGCTTGTTCAAGGCACCCAGTGGCATGTGTGTGGAGAGGGAATCGGGTAAAAGATTCGTCCGCTGACCGTTGCGGGGGCAGCGCAGGCTCGGCGTACTCCCGATTGGGGTGCGACCTCCCTGCTTCCCGTTGAACTGCGGCATGTGAACCACACCGCGAGCACCAACAGCGCAGCATTTTACGGCGCTTTGGATACACAACCCTACAATCGCACCCTCTATGACCTCCTTGCCCACTAAGCACCCCATTGAGCAAATCACCGAACGGGTTGATTTGTTGCTGCAACGCTATGCGCAGTTACAGCGCACCAACGGCTTGCTGGCCGAGCAGGTGTACGCCCTGACCCAAGAGCGCGACTCGCTCCAGTCGCGCCTGAGCACCGCCCGCGCCAAGATAGATGCCCTGATTGAGCGCCTGCCGCCTGAGCCAAAGGATGCGCCATGAAACAAATCGAAGTCCAAATCATGCAGCAAAGCTATCTGCTGAGCTGCCCCGAAGGGCGTGAGCTGCACCTGCTCGAAGCGGTCGAGCGCATTGATAGCGCGATGACACGTATTCGCGATGCTGGCAAAGTGCGCACGCGCGAGCGCATTGCGGTGCTAGCCGCGCTGAACATGGCATTTGATATTGCCGACCGCGAAGCCAGCGCCGTAGCCGCCTTGGCCGAAGCCAAAGCCGCGCAAGAAAAGGCCGCCAAAGCACAAGCAGCAAAGGACAAAAGCGCCAAAGAACAAGCCGCCAAAGATGAGGCCGCTAGAGAGCAAGCCGAGCAAGAGCGCGCTGCTGCAGCCTTGCTCAATCCCCCAGAAACTGAGGGCACCTTGTTGGGGCTAGACGCACAAGACTTAGAGCGCTTGGAGCGCTTGGTGCTACAGCTCGACCATGTGCTGGACGACCCATACGCCGCCTAAGGGCACCGCCTGAGCGCTCAACGGTGGCGTGCCAGCAACACCAGCAGGCCTAGGCCAATCAACGTGAAGCAGACAAACGACCAGTTGGCAATCGAGCCACCCAGAAACGTCCAATCAACCACCGTGCAATCGCCCGAACCGCGAAAAATCATCGGAATGGCACGGCCAATGGGGTAGTTTTCAATCATTCCGTAAAAGTCACGCCCACAGGTGGCCACTTCTGGTGGATACCACTGCAGCCAGCTTTGGCGTGCCGCCGTAAATGCACCAAAACCACACGCCGCTAGTGCCACGCTAGCCCATGACATCCACCAGCCTTTTGGTGCTCTAGCGCTTGCTACGCCTGCGGTAACAGCTACTAAAAACAGAGCGTAACGCTGCACAATGCACATCGGGCAAGGATCGAGCCCAACCACATGCTGCAAATACATGCCAAACGCCAGCATAGCTACGCAGCCCAAGCTGACCAGCGCCAGCAGGCGGCGCGGTGCGGTGTCTATCCAATGCAAAACCATTTTTTATTCTTTCATCGCCGCCAAAGCCCCGACGAGAAAGACGTCAGATACCGGCGGCTTGGTCTAAAAATACCCGGGTGCGCCGGGGCGTCACCACTACGGTGTCGCCCTCTTTGAGCCCCATGTCGCGGTATTGCTGCGCCGAAATATGCGCTTCAATCACTACCGCAGGAGCCGCATTGTCAGCGGATTGGTTAGCTTGGGGCGAGCCGCTGGGCTTTAGTTCCGCGCCGGCATCGTTCAGCGGCACCAGTTCCAGCCGTGCGGTCGGGCCGACCGCAATGGCGCGCTCCAGCCGCGCCACCATGCTGTGCGCGGGCGAAGCGGTGCCGGGCACATGGCGCGCCACCTCCAAGTCGTGCGGGCGCACATAGGCCGAGGCCAAAACATTCTGCGCGCCGCTGTGCTCGGGCACGTCGATTTGCATGCCGTGGACGTGCAATTCGCCCTCGTGCGCGCGACCATGGAACAGATTCACGTCACCCAAAAAGCCGTAGACAAACGGGCTGGCTGGGTGGTCCCAAACCTCTTGCGGCGAGCCGACTTGCTCGATTTGTCCGCTGTTCATCAGCACCACGCGGTCGGCCACCTCCAGAGCTTCTTCTTGGTCGTGGGTGACGAAGATGCTGGTGACGTGCAGCTCGTCGTGCAGGCGGCGCAGCCAGCGGCGCAATTCTTTGCGCACTTTGGCGTCCAGCGC
>JAGNUJ010000062.1 GCA_017987055.1 Giesbergeria sp. | reverse complement strand
TTTTTAAAAACGAATCCCAGCCGGGTTGCTCGGGTCGGTGCCCGAATCGGTGCGCTCGGGGCGCTCGGGGCGCGGTGGTGCCTCGCGCGGCGCGGCCGGTGCGGTGGGCGCAGCCTGCAACGGCTTAATTGCCACCAGCGGCGTGGCGGCGGGCTGGCGGTAGTTGCTGGGCAGCTGCGATTTTTTCGGGTAGCCGGCAGCGTCCAAATACTGCGTCCATTCGGTGTCCAAAAAGCCGTTCAGGTGCTGGCCGCCAATGGTGCCAAACGGCAAGCTGGCGTTGCCGCTGAGACTTTTGAGGACGTCGATGTCTTGGTTGGTGTTGACAGTGCGCTCGGTAAACGGCACGCCACGGCTTTTGAGCAGGCTGCGGGCGCTGTCGCAGGGCGCACAGTCGGCGCTGGTGTACAGAGTGACCGGAAAGCGCGAGACCGTTTGCCGCAAGGCATAAGGCAAGTCGCCGCCCGCTGCCGTAGCTGCCACCGGTGCAGCGCCAGCGCTGCCCGCCAGCGCTGGCGTGGCTTTCTCGCTGGGCGCGCGGTCAGAGAAGGTCACTTTGCCGTCGGGGCCGACGGTGCGATACACCGGCTGGGCTTGGGCCAGCGTAGAGCAGACCAAAGCGCACACAGCCGCCGCCAAAGCCAGTGGGGTGCGGGAGGGCAGATGCATGGGTTTTTCTCCAAAAAAGTGGGCTGATCAAGCCATGCCTTGGTGGCGCAGCAGCGCGTCCAACTGTGGCTCGCGGCCGCGGAAGGCTTTGAACGATTCCATCGCCGGGCGACTGCCACCGGCTTCCAAAATGGTTTCGCGGTAGCGCCGGCCGGTTTCCAAGCTGGGGCTGCCGTCAGCAGCGACGGTTTCTTCAAACGCTGCGTAAGCGTCAGCGCTGAGCACTTCCGCCCACTTGTAGCTGTAGTAACCGGCGGCATAACCACCGGCAAAAATGTGGCTAAAAGTGTGCATGTTGCGGCTGAACGCCGGCGGCTGCAGCACGGCGACTTCATCGCGCACCTCGGCCAGCAGCGGCATGAAGTCATCGGTGGGGTTGTGCGCGGTGTGCAGCAGCATGTCGAACAGCGAAAACTCGATTTGGCGCAGCGTTTGCATGCCGCTTTGAAAGTTTTTGGCCGCCAGCATTTTGTCAAACAGCGCGCGCGGCAGCGGCTCGCCGGTATCGACGTGGGCGGTCATGTGCTCAAGCACGTCCCACTCCCAGCAGAAGTTTTCCATGAACTGGCTGGGCAGCTCCACGGCATCCCATTCGACACCGCCAATGCCCGACACATCGCGCTCGTTCACCTGCGTCAGCAGGTGGTGCAGGCCGTGGCCAAACTCGTGGAACAGCGTGATGACGTCGTCGTGCGTTAGCAGCGCCGGTTTGCCATCGACGCCGCTGGCGAAGTTGCAGACCAAGTGGGCAATCGGCGTTTGCAGCACGCCGGTGTCGGGGCGCAGCCAGCGCGTTTGCATGTCGTCCATCCACGCGCCGCCGCGTTTGCCGGTGCGCGCGGGTTGGTCCAGATAAAACTGGCCGACCAACTGGCCGCCGCGCTCAATCCGGTAAAACTGCACCGCTGGGTGCCACACCGGCGCGGTGTCGGGGCGAATGGCGACTTCAAACAGCGATTCAATGATTTTGAACAGGCCAGCGAGCACCTTGGGCGCGGTGAAGTAGGGCTTGACCTCTTGCTCGCTGAAGGCATAGCGCGCTTCTTTGAGTTTTTCGGCCACATACGGCCAGTCCCACGGCTGCGGTTCGGGCAAAGCCAGCGACTCGGCAGCAAAGGCGCGCAGGTCGGCCACGTCTTTTTCGGCATACGGGCGGGCGCGCGCGGCCAAATCGCGCAAGAAGGCAATGACTTCGTCGGCGGAACTGGCCATTTTCGGTACCACCGAGACTTCGCCAAAGTTGGCGTAGCCCAGCAGTTGCGCTTCTTCTTGGCGCAGCGCCAAAATTTCTTGGATCAGCGCGGTGTTGTCGAATTTGGCCGCCTCACCCGTCGATTGGTCAGAGGCGCGGGTGACGTGGGCGCGGTACAGCGTTTCGCGCAGCGCGCTGTTGTCGGCAAACTGCATCACCGGCAGGTAGCACGGCATTTTCAGCGTCAGTTTGTAGCCTTCCTTGCCTTCGGCTTGGGCGGCTGCTAGCGCGGCTTGCTGCACATCGGCGGGCACGCCGTGCAGCTCGTCGGCGCGGGCGTAGTAGCTGTAGGCGTCGGTGGCGTCGAGGGTGTTTTCGCTGAATTTTTGCGCCAACTCGGCTTGGCGCTCTTGGATTTGGGCAAAGCGCTCTTTGGCCGCGCCGCTCAGTTCGGCGCCCGAGAGGACGAAGTTGCGCATGGCGTTTTTCAAAGCTTGGCGCTGTTCGCCGTTCAGGCTGGCCGCATCAATCGCTTTGTATTTGGCGTACAGCCGCTCGTCAGCGCCCAGGCGCGTCCAAAACTCGGTGACGCGCGGCAGGGCTTCGTTGTAGGCGGCGCGCAGCTCAGGTGTGTCGGCCACGCTGCTCAGGTGGCTGACCACGCCCCACGCGCGGCCGAGCTTTTCGGTGGACACGTCCAGCACCGCAGCGATGTCGCTCCAGCGCGCCGCAAAGTCAGCGGCAGTCACCGTTTCAAGGGCTTGGTTGGCGTCTGCCAGCAGCACATCTAAGGCCGGGGCCACGTTGCTGGGGCTGATGCGGTCAAACGCAGGCAGGGCGGAGAAGTCAAGAAGGGGATTGCTCATGCGGTCTTAGGTGGCGCTGTAGGGCGACAGTTCAAGTTGAAAGCGGCCAACGCCGCTGATTTTTATAGCTGACTTAGGCGCCAGCAGCGCGTTCAGCCGCTTCCAGCGTGTTGACCAGCAGCATGGTGATGGTCATGGGGCCGACGCCGCCGGGCACTGGTGTGATGTGGCTGGCCACGGCTTTCACGCCGTCAAAGTCGACGTCGCCGCACAGCTTGCCTTCGTCGTTGCGGTTCATGCCGACATCCAGCACCACTGCGCCGGGCTTGACCATGTCAGCGGTCAGCACATTGCGTTTGCCGACGGCGGCGACGATGACGTCGGCTTGCAGCGTCAGCGCTTTGAGGTCTTGGGTGGCGCTGTGGCAGATGGTGACGGTGGCGTTTTTCCCCAGCAGCATCAGCGCCATCGGCTTGCCGACGATGTTGCTGCGGCCAATGACGACAGCGTGTTTGCCGCGCAGGTCGTAGCCGATGCTCTCGAGCATCTTCATACAGCCATACGGCGTACACGGCCAAAAGCCGGCCATGCCGGTCATCAACGCGCCGGCGCTGGCGATGTGAAAACCGTCCACGTCTTTGGCGGGCGAGATGGCTTCAATCACCTTTTGCGCATCGATGTGCGCCGGCAGCGGCAGCTGCACCAAGATGCCGTGGATGCTGGGGTCGTTGTTCAGCGCCTCAACCCGCGCCAGCAAGGCGGCTTCGGTCATGTCGGCGTCGTACTTTTCCAGCACCGAATGCAGGCCGGCGTCTTCGCAGGCTTTGACCTTGTTGCGCACATACACCTGCGAGGCCGGGCTGTCACCGACCAGCACCACGGCCAGTCCGGGCGTCACGCCACGCGCTTTGAGGGCGCTGGCGCGCTGGGCGACTTCGGTGCGCAGTTGGCGCGAGAGGGCGTTGCCGTCAATGATGTGAGCTGTCATAGGTGAAAATTTCAATGAAAACAGCCTCTAGCCCAATAGATACGTGCGCTAGAAGCTATAAAAATAGGAGTAATTTGCTTGAATTAAGCGCTGGTTGTCGCCGGACCAATGGCGATTTTGATCAAGTCGGCCACCGTGTTGGCGCCGAGTTTTTCCATGATGTTGGCGCGGTGCGCTTCCACGGTTTTGATGCTGATGCCTAGGTCGTCGGCAATTTGCTTGTTCAGCCGCCCAGCGACGATGCGCTCTAGCACTTGGCTTTCGCGGCTGGTCAGCTTGGCCAGTAAGGCGTCGCGGCTGGCGGCTTGCTGGTAGTCGGTGAAGGCTTCGCGCGCGTGCTCCAGCATCCGTTCGACCAGCGCGGTCAGGTCTTCTTCATTGAACGGTTTTTGGATGAAATCGAGCGCGCCTTTTTTCATCGTTTCCACCGCCATGGGCACATCGCCGTGGCCGGTGATGAAGACGATGGGCAGCGGCGACTTGCGCTCGATTAGCCGGTCCTGCAGCTCTAGGCCGGTCATGCCGCCCATGCGGATATCGACAATCAGGCAAGCGATTTCGCGCGGGTCGTAGCGCGCCAAAAAGGTCTCGGCCGAATCAAAGCAGCGAACGCGGTAGTCTTTGCCCTCTAGCAGCCATTGCAGCGAATCGCGCACGGCCTCGTCGTCATCGACCACATAAACGGTGCCTTTTTTCGGAATTAAGCTCATTCAACTGTCCTTGGGGGTGGTGCTATGGGGTGCTGTAGCTACTGAATTGGTAGCATGGTTGTCAGGCGCAGCGAGCGGCAGCCAGAAAGAGAACTTGCAACCCGTGACCTCTGGGCCATTGTAAATGTTCTCTACCGCTATTCTTCCTTGGTGGGATTCGACAATGCTGCGGCACAAATTCAGGCCCATGCCCATGCCTTCTTGTTTGGTGGAGAAGAAGGCTTCAAACAAACGCTCCAGCACTTCTTGGGGTAAACCTTGGCCGGTGTCGAGCACCGAAAACTCGATCACGTCTTGGCCTTCGATTTGTTTGGGCACCACGCGCAGTTCAACGCAGCGCCCTGCCAGTGGTCGTTGGGCTTGGACGATGGATTCAGCGCCGTTTTTCATCAGGTTGATCAGCACTTGCTCAATCAAAATCGAGTCGGCCATGAGGGGCGGCAGGCGCGCGGCGACGTAGTGCGTCAGGCGCACGTTGTGGCGGCGCAGTTCGATGTCGGCCAGCTCAACGGCCTCGCTGACCATGGTGGCGGCGTCGGCCAGTTGGCGATTGGGCGCGCTTTTCTTCACAAAGTCGCGGATGCGCTGGATGATTTGGCCGGCGCGCTGCGCTTGGTGGGCGGTTTTTTCCAGCGCTGTCAGCAGCGTCTCTTGCGTGATTTGCCCGCTGTGGATGCGCGAGACGATGCCGCTGCAGTAGTTGTTGATGGCCGTCAGTGGCTGGTTGAGCTCGTGCGCCACGCTGGAGGCCATCTCGCCCATGGTGATCAGGCGGCTGACCGATTGGGCGCGCTCGGTTTGGCGCGCGGTTTGCTCTTCGGCGCGGCGGCGCGGGGTGATGTCGGTGGCAATCACCATTTGCGCCAAGCGGCCATCGACCCAGCTGAGGTAGCGCGAGCGCACCTCCAGCCATTTGTCCAAATCGGGCAGGTAGATTTCGGCGTTTTTGCTGTGCGCGCTGGTCAGCGCATCGGTTGGTAAACCCATCAGGCCATCTTCGTCGTCAGGGCTGTCGGTGCTGGCGTTGTCGGTGGGCAGTACGCCAGCTTGGGCGACCAGTTGCAGGTGGCCGTTGGTCTCGGAGCCAAACCACTGGCGGTAGAGCTTGTTGGCAAACAGCAGCTCTTTGCTGCCCAGCGGTGCCACCGACACCGAAGCGTCCAGCGCTTCGAGCACGATAGTGAAGCGCTCGTGCGAGGCCGAGAGTTGCTCGCGGATGCGGTTGGGTTCGGTGATGTCGGTCATCGATGTCATCCAGCCGGTTTGCTGGTTGCGCGCATCAATCAGCGGCGAGACATACAGCCGCGCATCAAATAAGCTGCCGTTTTTGCGCCGCACCCGCACCTGAAAACCGCCGGGTGCAGTTTTGCCGTTGATTTCGTCAAACAGCCGGGCGCGCAGGGTTTCCATGTCGGACTCAGGCCAGTAGGGAAACGGCGCGGTTTGGCCGACCAAGTCTTCTTCGCTCCAGCCGGTCATTTGGCAAAAGGCAGCGTTGACGTAGGTGATGCGCCCTTGCAAATCCAGCGCGCGCATTCCCGTCAGCACCGAGTTTTCCATCGCCCGGCGAAAGTTGGTTTCTGTCACCAGTGCTTGCTGGGTTTGCATACGCCGACGTGCGTGGCGCCAAGTGGCCACCAGCATCCACACCGTCATGGCGCTGAGGACGACAACCAGCCAAAACAGTCCGCTGCCAACGACACCCAGCGAGGTGCGATACGCCTGCGCGCGCAGCAGCAAGCCATTGCCCACGGGCGAGACCGGCACTTCATAAGCGTTGGCGCGGGCGCTGAGCGGCAGCCACTGCGGCGCGCGGTGGTTGCGCGGCCCCAGCGGCGTACCGGCCAGCACCTGGCGGTTGGCGTCCAGCAGCGTGACGGCGTAGCGCGCCAACACTTCGGTCGGTGTGCCATAGCGCAACAGGCTGTCGGTGGAGTATTCGGCCATTACCACACCGCTAAATTTGCCTTGTACGTTCAGCGGTACCTGCAATTGCAGCAACGGCGCAGTGTTGTCCGCACGCGCTACCGGCTGGGTATAGACCGGCTGTTGCAGGTCACGCGTTAGGTCGAAGGTGTCGCTGGTTTCGTCTTTGTAGTCGCTTGGCTTGCCGTCTTGCGTGCTGTTTTTTGCGTGGATACGTTTGAGCATTTCGCCAGATGTGCGGATGTATTGCTCGGGCACTGTCGGCGCGGCTTGGCTGGCGCGAATGCGGCCATAGCCGTCAATCCAGGTGATGGTTTGCAGTTCGGGATATTGGTTGATCAGCGTTTCGGTGCGCTGGTTGAATTCGCCCAGCGCCATGTCGTGGTTTGACAAATCGCGTGCAATGCGCATCAGCTGCTCTTGGCGCTCTAGCAGGCGCAGGCGCACGCGCTGCTGTGCATATTCAACGTCACGGCGCAGCGCTTCTTGCTCGCGCTCGCCCTCTTCTAGGCGCAAATACCAAAACGCAGCCACGATGGCCGCCATAAATAGCAGCACTGCAGCCAGCGGTGCCAGCGCTGCCAAACGGTCTTGGCGCATTGGCGACAGACTGCGCCACCACGCCTGCCAACGCTGCGCCAGCGTGGTGTTGTCGCAGGCTAAGTCGTTCTCAGCAGCGGGTGTTGCGGAATTGAGGGTGGGAGAAGTTGGCGGTTGCATCGCTCAAGTGTAGGGCGTGCAGGCAATTTTTCAGTAGATGAAAAAATGTGCAGGCGCAGCAATTTTTCGTATTACAAAAAGCGTAAGCATAATTTGAAATTATGAAAAATATATGCGAAACTAGAAAACGCTAATACAAATCATAGGAGACAAGCGATGTCAGTACAGCCCGATTCGGTTGATAAAGTGGTGTCTGCAAACCACGATAGTGATATTCAAGAAACCCGCGAATGGACAGATGCCTTGTCTGCGGTGATTGCGCAAGAAGGCCCCGAGCGCGCCCACTTTTTGCTGGAGCAACTGCTGCAGCATGCGCGCGAAAGCAGCATCGACATGCCGTTCTCGGCCAACACCGGCTACGTCAACACGATTGAAGTCGATCAAGAAGCCCGCTGCCCCGGCAACTTGGAGTTGGAAGGACGCCTGCGCGCCTATATGCGCTGGAACGCGATGGCCTTGGTGGTGCGCGCTAACCGCCACCACCCGCCCGAAGGCGGCGACTTGGGTGGCCACATCGGCTCGTTTGCTTCGCTGGCGAATATGTTTGCGGCCGGCTTTAACCACTTTTGGCACGCCGAAAACAACGAACCCGGCACCGAACACGGCGGCGACTGCCTCTACATCCAAGGCCATGTCTCGCCCGGCATTTATGCCCGCGCTTTTATGGAAGGGCGCTTGACCGAGGAGCAGTTGAACAATTTCCGCCAAGAAGTCGATGGCCAAGGCCTGTCGAGTTATCCGCACCCCAAGCTGATGCCCGAGTTTTGGCAGTTCCCCACGGTATCTATGGGTTTGGGGCCGCTGATGGCGATTTACCAGGCGCGCTTTTTGAAGTACCTGCACGCGCGTGGTATTGCCAACACTGAAAACCGCAAAGTCTGGGTGTTCTGCGGTGACGGCGAGATGGACGAGGTCGAATCGCTGGGCGCGATCAGTTTGGCTTCGCGCGAAAAGCTGGACAACCTGATTTTCGTCATCAACTGCAACCTGCAGCGGCTTGACGGCCCAGTGCGCGGCAACGGCAAGATCATTCAGGAGCTGGAAGGCGAATTCCGTGGCTCGGGCTGGAACGTCATTAAGCTGATTTGGGGCAGCCGCTGGGACGCGCTGCTGGCCAAGGACAAAGATGGCGCGCTGCGCAAAATCATGATGGAGTGCAACGACGGCGACTACCAGTCGTTCAAAGCCAACGACGGTGCTTATGTGCGCAAACACTTCTTTGGCCGCGACCCGCGCACGCTGAAGATGGTTGAGCACATGAGCGACGATGAAATTTGGAACCTGCGCCGTGGTGGCCACGATGCGCAAAAGGTCTACGCCGCCTTCCACGCCGCCAACACCACCCAAGGCCAGCCAACGGTCATCTTGGTCAAAACCGTCAAAGGCTTTGGCATGGGCAAAGTCGGCGAGGGTAAAAACACCGTCCACCAGACTAAAAAGCTGAGCGATGAGGACATCAAAGCCTTCCGCGACCGCTTCAATATCCCGATTCCGGACAGCCAAATCGCCAATCTGCCGTTTTACAAGCCGGCCGAAGATACGCCTGAAATGCGCTACCTGCACGAGCGGCGCAAGGCGCTGGGCGGCTATTTGCCACACCGCCGCGTCAAGGCCGATGAGCACTTCACCATTGCGCCGCTGGATACCTTCAAAGCCGTGCTCGAAGCCACTGCCGAAGGCCGCGAAATCTCTACCACCCAAGCCTATGTGCGCTTTTTGACGCAGTTGCTGCGCGACCCGGCGCTCGGTCCACGCGTGGTGCCGATTTTGGTCGACGAGGCACGCACCTTTGGTATGGAAGGCTTGTTCCGCCAAATTGGCATCTACAACCCGGCAGGCCAGCAATACACCCCAGTCGATAAAGACCAAGTGATGTATTACCGCGAGGACACCAAAGGCCAGATCCTGCAAGAAGGCATCAACGAGGCCGG
>JAGNUJ010000061.1 GCA_017987055.1 Giesbergeria sp. | reverse complement strand
CGAATACGTGGCACTGCTGCAATAAAGTGCCGCGCTGTGTTGGCATTGAGTCGATGCTTATACTTTTTTAATTTGTAGTTACCAAAAAAGTAATATATGTTTTGATTTATCAGAGAAAAGCGCTGTTTTGCCGGCAAAAGCCGTCTAAGTTTTAACAATTTTGTTGGAGAAAAAATGAATTGGTTTACACATATGAAAGTTGGCTCCAAATTGGTACTTGGATTTTTTGCTGTTTCGTTGATTGGCGCTGTGATTGGCGTATTGGGTGTTGTAAAAACGAGCGAGCTAAGCGATTTGGCCACCCTGATGTATGAACGCGAGATGCTGGGCGCACAGCGCATTGCAGAAGCTAATTTGGATTTGATAGAGGCGACACGCTCGGTGCGCAGCGCCATGCTGGTGGCCACTGAACAAGAGCGCAGCCGCCACTTACAAGATATGCAGCGGCGCTTAGATGAGTCCAAGGCTGCGCTGGCTGCGACGGAATCGGCTTTCTTTACGCCCGCTGGCAAAGCCCAGCTCAATGAGACGATGAGCGCGCTGGCTGCCTATGAAATCATTGCCAAAGAGATGGCCGCTAAACTGATTAATGACCCGTTGCCCGAGCTGGGCAGTGCCGCGCAACATTTATTTGCCGCTGGCACGCCGGCAGCTAACCAGCTCAGCGCCTTGATGACGCAGCTGGTGGAGCGCAAAAGTGCCAATGCCAGCGCTTTGAGTGCAGAAACCAACGCAATTTACGCCAATATCCGCACCTTGTTGATAGTGTTGACGCTGGGTGGTTTGTTGGTGGGCATCACCATCGGTGTGCTGATTACGCGCGGCCTAACGCGCCAGTTGGGCGGCGAGCCGTCGGACGTGGCGGCTACAGCCAACGCGATTGCTTCGGGCAATTTGAGCACCACCATCGACATCTCCAAAGCGCTACCCACTAGCGTAGTGCATGCCATGCACGAAATGCAGGCCTCTTTGCGCCAAATTGTCAGCACCGTGCGCGCCAGCAGCGACAGCATTGCCACTGGTTCGCAGCAAATTGCTACTGGCAACAGCGATCTATCCCAGCGCACAGAAACTCAAGCGAGCAATTTGGAGGAGACGGCTGCGTCAATGGAAGAAATTTCCAGCACCGTGCAAACAAGCGCTGACACTGCACGCCAAGCCACCGAGTTGGCTATCAACGCCAGCCAAGTTGCGACCCAAGGCGGTCAAGTGATGGAGCAGGTCGTGGTGACGATGGAGGAGATCAACACTGCCTCGCGCAAAATCTCCGACATCATTGGCGTGATTGACGGCATTGCTTTTCAGACCAACATTTTGGCGCTCAACGCTGCAGTGGAAGCGGCGCGCGCTGGTGAACAAGGCCGTGGTTTTGCCGTGGTCGCCAGCGAGGTGCGCAGCTTGGCCGGGCGCAGCGCCGAAGCCGCCAAAGAGATTAAGCTGCTGATTAACGACAGCGTGGACAAAGTGGATGCGGGCAGCAAGTTGGTCGATACCGCTGGCACCAACATGCAGCAAATCGTGCAAGAGGTGCAGCGTGTGACCAGCATGATTCGCGAGATTAGCGTCTCCACTGCTGAGCAAACTGTCGGCATGGGCCAAGTCAGCGAAGCTGTGGCCCAACTGGATCAAGTCACGCAACAAAACGCCGCGCTGGTCGAAGAATCAGCCGCCGCCGCTGCTAGCTTGAACCAGCAAGCGCAGCAATTGGTGCAGGCTGTGGCCGTGTTTCAACTCGGAAACTACCAAGTACAAGCTGCGCGCAGCGCGCCGATCCAGCCAGTGACCCGGCCTGCCAAACCCGTAGCCCGACCCGCCCTGAGCAGCAGTGCACGCGCCCCAGTGGCTCGCCCTGCCCCTGCCGTGGGTGCTCAGTCGAAAGCGGCTGCACCCGCTCAACGCCTTGCGCCCGCGCCAGCCCTTAGCAGCGACGACTGGGAAAGCTTCTAAAGCTTTTGAGGTGGCTGCGCTAGGAGTTGTCGGGTCAGGAGTCTGCCGGGCGCTCTTCGCTGGCAGACGGCGCTGAGGGCGGCAGGGGCGGCGTCGGCTCTGGGTTCTGAATTTGGCCTACCGCTTCGCCTCCAAGCGCGCCCGCAATGGTGCCCACGGTGCCACCCACCAATACGCCAATCGGCCCGCCCAGCACCGCGCCAGCGGCTACGCCGGCGAGCAAGCCCGCCATCACGCCCCCGCCGACCAGCGCTGATTTGGCCTCGCGCTTGGCTTCCTCGGGCGCTAGGCTCACCTGCGCAGCCCCGCTGGGGTCTTGGGATGGAACGCCGTGGCCGAGTACGGCTTGTTCGGCCAAGTCGGGGTCGAGTGGCACCTCGATACGCTGGATCGACTCTATGCCGGTGTGTGGTTCGTTAGGCGCGCTCATGAATATCCCCTTATCGGTGTGCAGTGGGCGATATGCTGTGGGCACCCCGTACCTTTCGTTGTAGCGAGCGTGGCGCGTTATTTGCGCAAGCCAAGCGACTCTGTAGCCGTAGGACAAAGACCGCAGTTGGTGTGTGTGGCTCAGGCTGTTGGCTCCAGCTTTGCCGCGCAGCCGCACGCATGGCAGAACTTGGCAAAAGCGCTTTTGCGCGTGTCGCACTGGCCGCAGTGGTCAAACAGGCCAATGCCGCAGTGCGGGCAAAAGTCGGTCACGCCATCTTTTAAATCGACCGGGCGCTCGCAGCCGGGGCAAACGCTTTTGGCCAAACGCGCCAGCGCCACGTCGTAGCTCAGCTCTTTGCGCCGTTCTTGGTCGGGCAGTGCCTCAGCCAGCTTTTGCTGCTCCAAATAGCGGTTGAGCGCCAAAATCGCGTAGCGCCCGACCAGTGCGGTGATGCCAATGCCAACCACGTAGCGCACATAGCCGCCATAGCTGGGTAAATACGGCACCAGCTCGACAAAAAACGCAAACAGCGCAAACAAGACAAAGCCCCAGACAAACGGCCAATAAGTGCTTTGGCGCTTTTTGACGAATAGCCAGCCAGCGATGCTCAGCAGTGGCAGCGTTAGCGCGAGGCGGTACAAAAACACCCGCAGCTCGACGCGGCGCAGCTCGGCCTGCATCAGCGTGCGGGCGCCGCTCTCTAATTGGCTGATACGCTTTTCTGTTTGCGCAGCAGCTTGTCGGGCGTCCAGCGCAGCTTGCTGCTGCGCTTGCACTGCGCGGCGCTGGGCTTGCTCGGCCGCTTGCAGCACGTCCAGCACGCGGGTGCGCGCCAGCACGTCGGGGTCGTGCTCGGCGCGCTGGGTGACGCTGCGCGCGGCCAGCCAGTTGTTAAAGCTTTCGCGCTGCGATTGGATTTCGCCACGCGCTTTGCCCAGCTGCAGCTGGGCTTGCTCCAGCGCGGCTGTAGCGCTCTCTGCGGCGCTGCGCTCGGTTTGCAATTGCGCGCGCAGCTGCTGGGCTTGGGCGCGATCGAGAAAATCGTCCAGCTCCAGTTGTGCTTCGACTTGCGGCAAGTCACCGACGATGGTGCCGCCCAATCCAATTAAAAAGCTGGCAAACACCAGCGCCACCAGCCACAGGCCGCGGCGAAACCATTTCTCGGACAATCGCAAAGATTTGCTCATAGCGCTATTGCTTTTCTTGGGTTTTATTTACTACTTATTTAATAGCTGCTAGCGCACGTGTTTAAAGGGCTAGAGGCCATTTCGATGCTAAAAATGAGCCGCCGAAGCGATGGGCTACAGTCTTTTAACGTTTTTTATGGGAGAAATCTATGTTCTTGCAACGTCTTACTGCCCCCGTGTTCCTGGCCGCTGCTGTGCTCAGTGGTGCTGCCTATGCGCAAACGCCCGCTAGCGCTGCTGATAGCGCCGCCGTCAGCGTGAGCGTTGAAGGCGCTTGGGCGCGTGCCAGTGTGCCGGGTCAAAAGGCCACAGGTGCTTTTATGCGCTTGACCGCGCCCGAGGCGATGCGCTTGGTGCGCGCCCAATCGCCCGCCGCCGGCATCACCGAAGTCCACGAGATGAAGATGGACGGCGACATCATGAAGATGCGCGCCATCCCCGCGCTGGAGCTGCCTGCCGGCAAAGCGGTCGAGCTCAAGCCCGGCGGTTATCACGTGATGCTGATGGACTTGAAAGCGCCGCTGCTCAAAGGCACCAGCGTGGCGGTGACATTGTTTTTTCAAGATGCCCAAGGCGTTGAAAGCCAGCAACAGTTACAACTGCCCGTTGCCGTAAAAGCGCCGGGCGGCGCAGCTGGGCATACGATGTCTGTGCCGATGCAGCACCACCCGCATTGAGTCTGTGTCAGAGGCGCTTGCGTTGGCGTTAAGCTGTAGAAGTGTTTTTTTTACCTCCCGCTAGGAGCATTCAATGAGCGACAACACCCCCTTCAATTTCGGTAAATTTGTGCCCGGTTTTGACTTTTTGCAGAGCTTGACCAAAGGCGCGGCCAACAACTCGGCGCAGATGCCTAGTTTGTCGAGCTGGATTGCGCCAACGATGAGCGTTGAAGAGGTTGACAAGCGCATTCAGGAGTTGAAGTCGGTGCAGTTTTGGTTGGAGCAAAACTCGCGTGCGCTCACAGCGACGATTCAGGCGCTGGAGGTGCAGAAAATGACGCTCTCGACGCTGGCTGGCATGAACGTCAGCATGGGCGATGTGGCTAATGCGTTCAAGCTCAACACGCCCGATGCGGTGATGGGCAATATGCAAAAAATGGGCGAGTCGCTGGTGGGCGCGGCGCAGTCGATGGCGGCTGCCGCTCGCGTGCCCGATGTGCCCACGCCGCCGCCTGCCGTGCCCCCCGCAGCCACGGCCACGCCCAGCAGCGACGCCAAAGCGCCAACCAGCGCGGTCGATCCAATGCAGTGGTGGAGCGCGTTGACTCAGCAGTTTCAGCAAATTGCTGGCACCGTGCTGGCCGATGTGGCCAAGCAACATGCCTTTGAAGCGGCGCAGGGCGCAGCCACCGATATGGCCAAGGGGGCGCTAAAGACGGCTACCGACATTGCCGCCCACAGCGTACAAAGTGTGCAAACAGCGACGCGTGCAGCCACCAGTTTGGCCGCAGCTGCAGTGCCCGTGCCCGCATCGCAGCGCCGCGCACCGGCTGCCGTCAAAAAGACCACGGCGGCTAAAGACAGCACAGCGCGTGCGGGTGCCGCAGCTAAAAAAGCGACCGCGCCTAAGGCTGCACCTGCTGGTGCTGGTGCTGCACGCCGTCCAAGCACCAAAGCGGCGCGTTAAGTTCTCTGGCGAAGCTGGCCTTGGCTGATACATCGCACACCAGCGGGCTAAGGTTGTTTCCGTGCGGCCATGCCAGCAGCCCTGATTGGCGCGTGGCCGCTGATGCGGCGCTGGCAATGGTGCAGGCGCAAATGCGTGACCCGCGCTACGCTAGCGCGCCCACGCTGGGCTTGCTCTACATCACCGACCACTACGCCCATAGCGTGGGCGAGGCCCAAGCGCTGCTAGAGCACCTGAGCGCCGCCCTGCCTAGCGTGACCGACTGGAGCGGCACGGTGGGTATGGGAGTGTGCGCCGGTGCAGTGGAGTATTTTGATGAGCCAGCGCTGGCGCTGCTGTTGTTGGACGTGCCAGCGGATCAATACCGCGTGTTCTCGGGCGTGGCACCACTGCCGCACGCGATTGGCGCTGGTGGGGGGCGTGGCTTTGTCGCCCACACTGCACTGCTACATGCAGACGGCCAAATACCCGATATTGCCGGATTGATTAACGAAATGGCCGAGCGCACCACCAGCGGTTATGTGTTTGGCGGCCTGTCTGCTGGCCGCTATGCAGCTGTGCAGTTTGCGCTCAGTGCTGACGGCAATATGGCCGGGCAGGGGCACGCTTGCGGGGTGTATGACAGCGGTTTATCGGGCGTGGCGTTTGATGCGCGTGTGGCGCTGCTCTCGCGTATCACGCAGGGCTGTCAGCCGGTAGGGCCAGTGCGCTCGATTACGGCGGCACAAGACAACGTAGTGCTGCAACTCGACAGCGAGCCAGCGCTGGATGTGCTGCTGCAGACGTTGCAGGTGTCGCTAGAGGGCAATCCGCAGCACGCCGTAGAGAGCGTGCGCGCCACGCTGGTTGGCCTGATGGATGCGCCGCGCAGCAGCGACACGCCGGCGCTGGGGCAGCAGACTGGCCACTTTGGCACCGATACGCGCGTGCGCCACATCATCGGCTTAGATGGTGTACGCCACGGCGTAGCGCTGGGCGATTTGATTGAGCCGGGCATGCGCCTGTCGTTTTGCCAGCGCAACGTGGCGGCGGCGCGGGCCGATTTGACGCGCATTTGCACCGAAATACGCGAGGAGTTGGCGCCAGAGGAGCTGACATCTTCGGCACCTTCAGTGCCCGCGCGGCGCATGGTGGGCGCCATTTACGTCAGCTGCTCGGGTCGGGGCGGGCTGCATTTTGGCGGCAAAAGTGCCGAGCTGCACATCGTGCGCCGCGCGCTGGGCGATGTGCCGCTGGTGGGCTTTTTTGCTGGCGGCGAAATCGCCCATCACCACCTCTACGGCTACGCCGGCGTGCTGACGGTGTTTACCAGCCCGGTTTGATGCTGGTTTGAGGCGGATTTTAAGTAAAATAGGCCTCTAGCCCTTTAAATACGGGCGCTAGCAGCTATTTTTTTGATAGCGTTGTTTGTCTTGATGGCGGTCGTTGCGCGGATGTCACGTGGGCGCTGGAGCAGCTCGTCCTAGCCGCCGTAGCAGTGCTTATAAGCGCTGCACAATCACCGCCGCCACCCTCACTCCACAGAAATCACGCATGCCCACGGACGCACCCACCGACCAGCCCAGCCCGCCCGAGCACCCGAACCAATTTGCCCTGCTACGCCAGCGCCGCTTTGCGCCGTTCTTTTGGACGCAGTTTTCGGGCGCGGCCAACGACAACCTGTTCAAGTTCGCCTTCACGGTGATGGTCACCTACCAGCTCAGCGTGTCGTGGCTGCCGCCAGCGCTGGCCGGGCTGGTGATTGGGGCGCTGTTTATTTTGCCGTTTTTGCTGTTTTCGGCCACCTCGGGGCAGTTGACCGACAAGTTTGACAAGACGCGCATGATTCGCTTTGTCAAAAATTTGGAGATTGCCATCATGCTGGTCGCCGCCGGCGGCTTCGTCGTCGCCAGCGTGCCGGTGCTGCTGCTGTGTACCTTTTTGATGGGCGTGCATTCGACGCTGTTTGGCCCGGTCAAATTTGCCTATTTGCCCCAAGTGCTGAGCGAGCGCGAGCTGACCGGCGGCAACGGCATGGTCGAGATGGGCACCTTTGTCGCTATCTTGCTGGGCAACGTCGCCGGCGGTTTGCTGGTGGCGTTGCCGGGCATTGGCCACAACAGCGTCGCCGTGGTGTGTGTGCTGCTGGCGCTGGTGGGGCGCGTGGTGGCGCAAGGCATTCCGAGCGCGCCGGCGACCGACCCGGCGCTGCGCATCAACTGGAACCCGCTGACCGAGACGTGGCGCAACCTGCGGCTGGCGCATGGCAACGTGGTGGTGTTTCGCTCGCTGCTGGGAATCAGCTGGATGTGGTTTTTTGGCGCGGTGTTTCTGAGCCAATTCCCCAGCTTTGCCAAAGAGGTGCTGCACGGCAATGAGCAGGTGGCATCGCTGCTGCTGGTGGTGTTTTCGATGGGCATTGGCACCGGCTCGCTGCTGTGCGAGGTGCTGAGCCGCCGCCATGTCGAAATCGGCTTGGTGCCACTCGGCGCGATTGGCATGAGCGTGTTTGCCATCGACCTGTACTTTGCCTCGCGCAGCCTGCCGGCGGCTGAGGTGATGGGCTTGGCCGCTTTCTTGGCGCAGGCTGCGCACTGGCGCGTGATGGCCGATTTGCTGCTGCTGAGTCTGTTTGCCGGCCTATACAGCGTGCCGATGTATGCGCTGATTCAGCTGCGCAGCCCGCCCACGCACCGCGCCCGCACCATTGCCGCCAACAACATCTTGAACGCGTTGTTCATGATTGCCAGCGCGCTGATAGTCGGCGCATTGCTATCGGCTGGCTTCACGGTGCCGCAGGTGTTTTTGTTCACCGGCATAGCCAACGCGGTGGTGGCCGGCTACATCTTTTTGCTAGTGCCCGAATATTTGCTGCGCTTTGTTGCCTGGGTGGCCTCGCATTTTATTTACCGCTTTAAGGTGCGCGATGAGCAGCATTTGCCCACCAGTGGTGCAGCGGTGCTGGCCTGCAACCATGTCAGCTTTATCGACGCCTTGTTGCTGATGGCTGCCAGCCCCCGGCCGATTTATTTCATGATGGACCACCGCATATTCAGCGTGCCGGTACTGGGCTGGCTGTTTCGCTTGGCCAAGGCGATTCCGATTGCGCCGCACAAAGAAGACCCGCAGGTGTATGCCGCTGCCTTTGAGCGCGCCGTGCAGGTGCTGCGCAGCGGTAATTTGCTGGCTATCTTCCCTGAAGGCGGTTTGACGCGCGACGGCCAGTTGCAGCCGTTCAAGGGCGGCATCGTTAAAATTTTGAAACGCGCGCAGGCCGAGGGCATCGAAGTGCCAGTGATACCGATGGCGCTGACCCATCTGTGGGGTTCGTACTTCAGTCGCATCGAGCAAGGCGGCGCGATGGTGCGGCCATTTCGCCGGGGCTGGTTCAACCGGGTGGGGCTCAATGTCGGTGCGCCGCTGCCCGCGCAGGGCCTGACGCCGAGGGCTTTGCAGGCGCAAGTGGCGCAGCTGCTGGCGCGGTAAGTGTTTAGAGGATTGGGCAGAAGATTTTGTGGTGAAGAAAGCTGCCAAGCCGGTTGATTATGGAATAACAAAGCCATATTGGCCTCTAGCCCTTTAAATACGGGCGCTAGTAGCTATCTATTTAATAGTTGGCACTGAGCGTTTATTGGATAGATAACCGCGTTTTCCCTTGAAAAACGGCGATAAAAAAACAGTCTTCGGCTGATTTTTGTCAAGTTTTCAGCTAGGGTAACTACTAATGTGAATCATCGCCAGACGCGAAATTTGGCATACTTGAGCGTTGGTGTAAGCAAACGCACTAAAACATATACAAGAAGTTGTCCATGGAAAAGAAAATGAAATCCAGCGCTACATTTGAGCGCCAACA
>JAGNUJ010000181.1 GCA_017987055.1 Giesbergeria sp. | reverse complement strand
ATGATTGACGACAGCCCGGCGGCGGAAGAATTCAAAGCCGCGCTGCGCGGCAAGCTCGATGCCCTGCTGGGGCTGGCCGAGGCCACCGACTGCCGCCGCGTGCGCCTGCTGGCCTATTTTGGCGAGGCGTCCGCGCCGTGTGGCAACTGCGACAACTGTTTGGAGCCGCCCGAGGTGTGGGACGCGACCGACTGCGCGCGCAAGCTGCTATCGACCATTTACCGCGTCCACAGCGCCAGCGGCATGGGCTTTGGCACCCAGCACATCATGGATGTGCTGCGCGGCGAAAAAACCGACAAAGTGCTGCAACACGGCCACGAGCAGCTCTCGACCTTTGGCATTGGTGCCGAATTTGCCGAGGCGCAATTGCGCAGCGTGCTGCGCCAGTTGCTGGCCACCGGGGCGGTCGGTTTGGCCAAGGTGCATTTGGACAACGGCCACAGCTTTGACACGTTGTGCCTGAGCGAAGGCTCGCGCTCGGTGCTGCGCGGCGAGGTGGCGGTGCAGCTGCGCGCCTCGGTCGCCGCGCCGGCGGATCGCAAACGCAAAAAGCGCAGTCCGGCCGGCACACTGCCCCCGGCTGCGGCGGCGCTGGACCAAGACGCGCAGGTGCGCTTTATCAACTTGAAAGCGTGGCGCGCTGAAGTGGCGCGCGAGCACGGTAGGCCGGCCTATCAAATTTTTCATGACGCGACGCTGGCGGCGATTGCCCAGCAATGCCCGCGCACGCTGGGCGAGCTGCACGGCATCAGCGGCATGGGCGCAAAGAAGCTCGAAGCCTATGGCGCCGAGGTGTTGCGGGTGTGCGCTGGCTGGCAATTTCACTCTTAAATTAAGAGCTGTCACTGCCCGTATCTATTGGGCTATAGGCCGATTTGACTGCTATTTTTCCGTGCTGGGGCGGTAGTTTTTGGCTTGCGGCAAAGGCGCGGGGGTGTCGGGCGAGTGCAGCAAGCGCGCGTCCATCCAGCGCAGCAGGTCGCTCCACATGGAGCGCACTTCGGCGTCGCGCGGCATTTTCAGGGCGTGGTCGAGTTCGATGGTGACCACCGGCATGCCTTGCTGCACGCCGCCGTAGTGCCCGAGCGAGCCGGGAAACACGCCGACGCGGTCCAGGCGCAAACGCCCCAAGCGCTGGGGCGGCTCGTGCGGGCCGTCAAAGTCGAGCACGCCATACGGCGCGTGGATGCTGACCACCAATTGCGGGTCAAACCTGTCCATTTGCGTGTGCAAAAACTGCGACTCTGGCTCCGACAGCGGCGCAGGACCGGGCCAGCGGCGCGGGTCTTTGCGGGTGCGCTTTTCCCAGTAAACGGGTGCGTCGCGCTGCCATTGGGGCGTGTTGAAGTTGCGGTTCAAATCCACGCCGCGCGCGTTGACGCGGCTGGGTTTGGCGGCCAAAAAGCCGTCCGGGTTGAGCACCGGAATAAAGCGCCAATGCACCGCTTGGCCGCTGGTTTGGGCTTTTTCGGCCAGCGCAATCCACTGCAGCGCCAGCGACGCCGAGGTCAACTCGTCGCCGTGGATGGCGCCCACCACCAGCACCCGTAGCGGCACCAAGGCTTTGCTGGCGGCAGTTGATACGACGCTGGCGGGGGTGTGTACGTCGCGCCAAAACAGGGGCCGCCCCTGCTGTGAATGCGCGCCGCTGGGCGCCAGTTGCGCGGCGCGGCACTGCGGCGCGGCGATGCCGGGCAGGCGCGGCAAAAACAAGGCGCAAGCGTTGGCGGCAGTTGCCGGGTTGGCCGGATTGGCCGGCGCTGGCAAGGTGGACGCTGCGGCCAGCGCCCCACTGCCAAGCCACCACAGCAGCGCCGCCGCTGCCCGGTGCTTAACGTACTGCGTCGGGCAATTCAATTTTGACTTCGAGCACTTCAAGGTTGTCTTGGCGCTCAAAATTGACGCTGATATCGGTCAGATCGATAGACACGTATTTGGAGATCACCGCCAGCAGCTCGCGTTGCAAGGCCGGCAAGTAATCGGGCGTGGTGGCGTGGCGGCCATTGCGCTCGTGCGCCAAGATAATTTGCAGCCGCTCGCGCGCCACATTGGCGGTTTTTTTCTCGCCCAAAAAAAGCGATAGCAACGACATTATTTAGCTCCGCCAAAAATGCGCTTAAAGAAACCGACTTTGTGTGCTTCCGTAAAGCGCATTGGCCGCTCTTCGCCCAAAAAGCGCGCTACCAAATCTTCATACGATTCAGCCACGTCAGTGCCTTTGAGGTGGATGGCCGGCAGGCCTTGGTTAGAGGCTTGCAGCACTGCTTCCGATTCAGGGGTCACGCCAATCAGCTTGATGCGCAAGATGTCTTGGATGTCGCTCAGCGACAGCATGTGCCCCTCATCGACGCGGTTGGGGTTGTAGCGGGTGATCAGCAGGTGTTCGACCACGGGCGCGCCGCCGTCAATGGCGCGCTTGGTTTTGGAGCCGAGCATGCCCAAAATGCGGTCTGAGTCGCGCACCGAAGACACCTCGGGGTTGGTCACCACCAGCGCCTCGTCGGCGTAGTGCATGGCCATCAGGGCGCCGCTTTCGATGCCGGCGGGCGAGTCGCAAATGATGAATTCAAAGTCCATCGCCACCAAGTCGTCGAGCACTTTGCCAACGCCTTCGAGGGTCAGCGCATCTTTGTCGCGCGTTTGCGAGGCGGCCAGCACAAACAAGTTGTCGCTGTGCTTGTCTTTGATCAAGGCTTGGCTCAGGTTGGCCTCGCCTTGGATGACGTTGATGATGTCGTAGACCACGCGCCGCTCGCAGCCCATGATGAGGTCAAGGTTGCGCAGACCGACGTCAAAGTCGATGACTGCGGTTTTGTGGCCGCGCAGCGCCAGCCCCGAGGAGAAGGCTGCGCTGGTGGTGGTCTTGCCGACGCCACCTTTGCCAGACGTCACGACGACGATTTTGGCCATGTGTTGCTACTTTGTAATAAAAATGAAAATCAAAGCCGCTCGATCAGCAGCTTCTCGCCATCCAGACGCACTTGGGCCGATTTGCCCAAGAC
>JAGNUJ010000180.1 GCA_017987055.1 Giesbergeria sp. | reverse complement strand
AGCAGGTTGCGCGGCGGCCAGCGCGATAAAGCGCTGCGCCAACGCCGGCTGCGCCAGCGGCTCGTCGTTGATAAACGCCTGCCCGGCTTTATCCACCACCACCGTGACCGACTGCGGCGGCGCTGCATGGGCACCAGCGCCGTCGGTGCGCGGCAGTTCCAAGCGGATCGAGCTGGCCAGCAGCGGCGCGGCCAAGATGAAGATCACTACCAGCACCAGCATCACATCGACCAGCGGCGTGATGTTGATGTCGCTCATCGGCGGCGCGGCGCGGGTGCGTTCCAGACGACCAAAGGCCATGACGGGTCAGTCAGTGGTGGCGCTATGGACGTTTTCAGCGCCAGCGCTGTCGAGCACCAGCGCGCGCAGGTCGTGGGCAAAGCCTTCCAAATCGGCCTCGACCTGCGCAATTTGGCGGCCAAAGACGTTGTAGCCCAGCACCGCCGGCAGCGCGACCGCCAAGCCCGCAGCGGTCATGATCAGCGCCTCGCCCACCGGAGCGGCCAGTTGCTCGATGCTGACGTGGCCCGCGCCGGCCAGCGCCGCCAGCGCGTGGTAAATGCCCCAGACCGTGCCCAGCAAGCCAACAAACGGCGCGGTCGAACCGACAGTGGCCAGCAGCACTTGGCCAAACTGCAAGCGCGCCAGCACCGCGTGCAGCGCATCGCGCAACACGCGGGTCAGCTGCTGGCCGAGGCTGGCTTGGTTTGATAACGTACTTAATGCACTTAAAGTGCTTAAATCGGCTGTAGCCCTTTGGATACGTGCGCTAGCAGCTATCATTTTTGCTGATGACACCAGCGCCAGCAGCAGGGCATCGCGGTCAAAGGCGGCGACTTGCTGCTGTGCGCTATCCCAATCAGGCGCTTGCCAAAAGGCGGCGCTAGCGCGGGCGACATCGCGCCGGGCGCGCTGCATCAGGCGCAGCTTGTAGAGCATCACCACCCAACTGGCCACCGACATCGCCAAGAGCAGCAGCGCGGTGACCTGCGTGACCGCATCGCCTTGGCGCAGCCAGTGCAGCGGCTCCATGCGGCGTGCCGGTCAGTGCAGACCGAGCACGTCGAACATGTCGAACAGGCCGGTTTTCTGCGCAGCGAGAAAGCGCACCGCACGCAAGCTGCCTTGCGAATAGGTGGCACGGCTGGAGGATTTGTGCGTGATCTCAATGCGCTCACCGGTGCCGGCAAACAGCACCGTGTGATCGCCGACGATGTCGCCGCCGCGAATCGTGGCAAAGCCGATGCTGGACGGATCGCGCTCGCCGGTGACGCCGTAGCGCTCATAGACGGCGCAGTCTTTCAAATCGCGACCCAGCGCGTCGGCAATCACTTCGCCCATTTTCAGCGCGGTGCCGGACGGCGCATCGACCTTGTGGCGGTGGTGCGCCTCGACGATTTCGATGTCGTAGCCGGTCGACAGCGCCTTGGCCGCCATCTCCAGCAGCTTGAGCGTGACGTTGACACCGACGCTCATATTGGGTGCCATGACGATGGCAGTTTTTTCAGCCAGCGCGGCGATCTCGGTTTTTTGTTCGTCGCTGAAACCGGTGGTGCCGATGACGGCTTTGACACCCAGCTCAGCGCAGACTTGCAAATGCGCCAACGTGCCTTCGGGGCGGGTGAAGTCGATCAGCACATCGGCGCCTTGCAGGCCGACGCGCAGGTCAGAGGTAATCAGCACGCCACTGGCATGGCCCAAAAAGGCGCTGGCATCCGTGCCCAGCGCGGCGCTGGTGGCAATATCCAAAGCGCCCGCCAGCACGCAGTCGCCACTGGCCTGCACGGCCTCAATCAACATGCGGCCCATGCGGCCAGAAGCGCCGGCAATTGCCACGCGGCAAGGCGCAGCAGAGGTGGCAGCGGTAGAAGTCCCGGTCATATATGTTGTTCCTTGGGAGAGAGCAAAGCGGCGCGGGCCGCTGGATTATTCAAGTGGCGGGTAGCTGGTGGGAGCTGGAGGCGGCACAACCACTGGTGGTGTCGGTGCGCGGGCGGGAAAGCGCGCCAATTGCGCCTCGCTCGCTTGCAACACCGGGACTGCTTTGTTAGCTTTGTTTTGACCCAGCGTGGCGACGAATTCACTCTCGGACGGCATCTCATCGCCCTCGGCGCGGTCAAATGCGTCGCCACTGAAGAACACAGTTAGCTTGCGCGTTTGCACTTCAGTTTTGGGGCGCTTGAGGGTAAAGACATATTCCCAGCGATCGGCATGGAACAGACTGGTCACCAGCGGTGTACCCAGAATGTCGCGCACCTGCTGGCGGCCCATGCCGGGTTGCAACGCCTGGACTTGCTCGCGCGAGACAAAGTTGCCTTGCACCACATCGATTTTGTACGGCGTGACCACACTGGCCACGCTTTGGGTCGCGTTGTTAAAGCTGCTGCAAGCGGCTGCCGTAGCGCCAAACAACAGAATCAGACCCAGACGGGTGCAGCGATGGGCTTGAGTGGGCATGGAAAAAGACGGAGGGCTATGATCAGATCATTGTAGCGGCGCAGGCCTGCGCGCCTCGTGATGAGCCCGCTCACACCCCGATAGCAGAACGAAAAAGACCTCTTGGCATGAAGAACATTGACGAACTCAAAAGCACCGGACTTAAGGCGACGCTGCCGCGCTTGAAAATTCTGGAAATTTTTCAGACCAGCCCCGTGCGCCACCTGACGGCGGAAGATGTGTTTCGCGTGTTGATGCTGGAGCACTCTGACATCGGCTTGGCGACGGTATACCGTGTGCTGACGCAGTTTGAGCAAGCTGGCCTGCTGATTCGCAGCAATTTTGAGAGCGGCAAAGCCATTTATGAGCTGGATGAGGGCGAGCACCACGACCACTTCGTTTGCACCATGTGCGCCAAAGTAGAAGAGTTTTTTGACCCCGAAATCGAAAAACGCCAGCAGGCGATTGCCAAATCCAAAGGCTGGGTGGTACACGACCATTCGATGGCGCTGTACGGCCACTGTGCTGAGTGCGTCAAAAACCCGACCAGCAAACGCTCAATTTAAATTGAT
>JAGNUJ010000179.1 GCA_017987055.1 Giesbergeria sp. | reverse complement strand
GGCAAAAGCTCGCTCTTGAACGCGCTGGCCGGGGCGGAGCTGGCCATCGTTACGTCGATTGCTGGCACCACGCGCGACAAGGTGCAGCAGACGATTCAGATCGAAGGCGTGCCGCTGCACGTGATTGACACCGCCGGTCTGCGCGACAGCGACGACGAGGTCGAGCGCATTGGCATTGAGCGCGCTTGGGATGAAATCGCCGGTGCCGATGCAGTGCTGTTTCTGCACGATTTGAGCCGCTGTGATGCTATCGAATACAGAGCTGCTGACGCAAGCATAGCAAGGGCTATGGCCGAAAAAGCCTCAAAAAACGTGCCGATTATTGACGTTTGGAACAAAAGCGATTGCGTGGCACCCGACCATGCGCTGCCACCAGCGCAGACCGAGGGCGCGCACGCCAGCGTGCGCCTGTCGGCGCGCACCGGCGAGGGGCTGGACGCGCTGCGCCGCACCTTGCTGCAAGTGGCGGGCTGGCAGTCGGCACCCGAGGGCGTGTTCATCGCCCGCGCCCGCCATGTGCAGGCGCTGCAAGCGGTGGAGGCGCATTTGATGGAAGCTGCAGCGCAGTTGCACTGTGCTGGCCCGGCGCTGGATTTGTTGGCGGAAGAGTTGCGCTTGGCGCAGAACGCGCTTAACCAGATTACGGGTGAATTTTCGTCAGACGACTTGCTGGGAGTGATTTTTTCGAGCTTTTGCATTGGCAAATAAATGCGCCAGCCGCACTCTCTGGGTGTAAGCAGCCGTAAAGCGAGCTTGTGCTGGATGCGCAATGTCGTTAGCTTCGGTGCTCTATGAATGCAGCACAATTTTCCGCCCACCCGCCCCATCTTCAAGGTCTGATCCAAGCCGTGGCCGAAGCCGTCGCTGACGACGCGTTGAAAGACCCGTTCACGCCCGCACAATGGGCGGTGCTGGCACCGTATTTGCAGCAATACGCGCTGGGCGAGGGGCAAACGCTGTTTACGCGCGGTGCGGCTAACGACCGCACGCTTTACCTGATTGAAAGCGGCAGCCTAAGCGCTCATTACGAGGACGAGAAGGCTCGTTTACGCATGGCCATCATTGGCAGCGGCTCCATCGTTGGCGAGAGCGTGTTTTTCTCGCAGCGCCCGCGCATTGCCACGGTGCAGGCGGCCTCGGCCAGCAAGCTGTGGGGTTTGAGTAGCCTGCGCTTTACCGAACTGAGCAACCGCCAGCCGGCGTTGGCGCTGGGTTTGACGCTGGCGGCTGGCTCGGTGTTGGCGCGGCGCTTGAACAATCGCCGCCGCCGCGTTGCTGCGACCTGACGCTTTTGCGCCGTTTGATCAATGGCGCATCAACGATTGCAGGACGCAGTGGGTGCGCAAGTTACACTCCTTTTTGGATCCGCACCGTGTTGTCCGCAGAAAGAAAGTCATGTCATTTTTTAGCTGGTTGATGGGTAAATCCTCCGCCAAGCGGCAGTTACCCCAGCCTTTGGCATCCTCAAATGTCGGCGCTCCCGTTTCGCAATCAGGGCGCACCCATAAGCCATCCGCTGCGCCTGCGGCAACAGAGCAGACGGCTGTCAAAAACGAGCGCATGGAGCGGCGCGAGCTGCTCTATATCGTCGTGCGCGACGCCATGGTGTGCGCGGGTGTGTTGTCGGCCAGCTACAAGTTCAAGGTGCTGTCGCTCGACCCGCGTGGGTTGCAGTTTTTGGTGATGATGGATTTGGCTCCCGAGTTCGGCGGCGAGACCGAGCGCCTGAACGAGATCGAGACCTTGATTGCCCAAACGGCCAAGGCGCGCTACGGCATCACGGTCTCGGCGGTGTACTGGCGCATTAACGAGTTGGTCGCCGCTGGCGCAGTGCAGAAAACAGCTGCTGCGCCGGTGCCCGCGTCGCACTTGCACACATCAACCGCTAGCGGTGTACGCGCACCGGTATCCGCATCTGCGCCGGAATTGGCGCGCTCTTTTGCGCCGAGCACTGCGCCGCGCCCGTCTCGGCCAGCACCGCTAGAGCGACCCGGTGTCGTTGCTGCGCCGGCTGCGCCCGCTGGCGCTGCACCCGTGCGTTTGGTAGTGCCGCGTTTTGATCCGATTGAAGCCGATGAGGTCGCCGCCTTTAAGCAGGCGCTGGCCTCCGCTGCTGCCGCCCGCGCTCCGGCTGCAGCCACACCCGGCGTGCCCCAGCGCAGCGGTCCGCGCCGTCCACCGACGACAAATGATTTTGCCGATACGGTAATGCCCGATCAGGACAGCCGCGCGCAAAGTCTGAGCAGTACCCAGTACGGCGAGTTATAAGCCGCGTCACTGGCCCTCAAAATTCAGCAGCGTAAACAGCGGCAAGCCGCTGTCTTTGAGTCGTTGGGAGCCACCCAGCTCGGGCAAATCAACAATCGCCGCGCCTTCGATGACGCTGGCCCCCAAGCGCTCTAGCAGCTTGCGTCCGGCCATCATGGTGCCGCCGGTGGCGATCAGGTCGTCAATCAGCAACACTCGGTCGCCAGGTTTGACCGCATCGGCGTGCAGCTCGACGGTGGCGCTGCCGTATTCCAGCTCATAGGTTTCTTCGACCGTGGTGAAGGGCAGCTTGCCTTTTTTGCGGATGGGCACAAAACCCAGATTCAGTTCGTAAGCCACCACAGAGCCGACGATAAAGCCGCGCGCATCCAGCCCGGCCACCACGTCGGGACGCAGCGCGCTGTCCATGTAGCGGTGCACAAAAGCGTCAATCAGCACGCGAAAAACTTTGGGGTTTTGCAGCAGCGGCGTGATGTCGCGAAACTGCACGCCCGGCACCGGCCAGTCGGGTACGGTGCGGATGTGTTGGCGAAGATAGTCGTTGATGCTCAGGTGTTGCATGGGTGGCTTCAAAGTAAAAGATGGGTTGCAGAGGCTGCGCTGGGTTAGCCGCGCAGCAGCTTGTCTTGCGCGCCCAGCAGCGCGGTCGGGTGGCCCGAGAGCACCAAGGTGTCGCCCTCGGCCAGCACCGTATCGTCGCCCAGTGTCGCCATGTGGCCGTTGCCGTGGCGCAGGTTGACCACTTC
>JAGNUJ010000178.1 GCA_017987055.1 Giesbergeria sp. | reverse complement strand
TTTTTATCTGTTGGAGACGAAAAACTTCAGCGGTAATTTGCAAATCAACGAGTTTGGTGAATTCACTGTGAACTATGGCCCCGGCAAAGCGTTTGGCATTCCGTCGCCGCTGGAACAAAGCCGCCGCCATGAAAACGTGCTGACCAAGGTGCTGGAGCAGTTGGGCATCACCGGGCGTACTCAGCGCAAGCCGGATTTCCAACACGTAGTGCTAATCCATCCCAAAGGCACGATTGAGCGCCCAGACGCTAAAAAGTACGACACCAGCAACGTCATCAAGGCCGACCAGTTCGCCAGTTGGCGCGAAAAGCACGTTGAAAAAAACACCTCCACTTTGCAGGTGCTGGGGGCGATGCTAAATATGCGCAGTGCCGACACGGTGCGCGAATGGGCTGAAAAGCTCGTCAGCCAGCACCGCCGACCGGATTTGCTGGCATTGCCTGAATTTCTACAGCCCCGCGCTGCTGCACCTATTCATGTGGCTGCGCCTGTCGCCACGGATAAAAAGCGCTGCATTTGCGCAACCTGTGGCACCAAGATCAGCTACGCCGAAGCGAAGTTTTGCTGGAACAACCCGCGCCGCTTTGGCAGCCTGCAGTACTGCCGAGAACACCAAATGGTGTTCAATAACAGCCAAATTGGCCTCTAGCCCAATCAATACGTGCGCTAGTAGCTCTTTAATTGATAGTAAAAAACACTTTTGTATTGGCTGTATGGCACCGCAGGGCGCTGGGGCGCTGGCTAGCGGCGCTCGCACTGGTTGCCCATGCCGCTCCGGCGCTGGCGGCGTGCGACGGCGCTGAGCGCATCCGCTTGCGTGCGCCAGTGCCACTGAGCGAGCAGGAGCGTGCCTTGTTGCGTAACTTGCCGCCGCTGCGCATCTATGCCGTCAACGCCCCGCCCATGACGCGCTACGACCCGCAGCGTGCCACTTACACCGGCATCAGTCCCGATGTGCTGTGTTTTATCGCCCAGCAGACCGGCCTGCGTTATGCGTTCCTCACAGCGCAAGACATCACCGTGGCCGACAAAATCCAGCAAGTGCAGGGCGGCGCGGCAGATGTCTTTGTGCCGCTCAGCCGCACGCCAGAGCGCGAGAGCAAAGGCATTTTTACGGCGTCGTATTACGCCAGCCAATACGCCGCTATTGCCCGCAAAGGGCGGCGTCTGTCGATGGGCAGCAGTGCCGAGCTGGCGCAGTACCGCGTCGGCTTTATCGGCGGTGTGGCGCTGGAGCCCATCCTCAGAGGCATCGTGCCCGCCCCCCAGTTGCGCAGCTTTGACGCCTCCGTGGTCGGCAAAGGGCTGTTTCAGGCGGTGCGCGATGGCGAAATCGACGTGGCCGTGTTCAACAAGGATTTTTTTTCCGAAGAGCGCTATCGCCATGACCTCTTTGATTTGGAAATAGTTCAGACCCTGAGCGAGTTTCCGCGCGCCTACAGCTTTTATTTCAGTCCTGCGCCTGAGCATCAGCGCGTCGTGGCGGTGCTCGATCGCTATCTGGCGGCGATGGATATCTCCAGCTCGCTGGAGGCGCATGAAATTGGTGAGCGCCAACTGATGGACCGTTATGTGGCCCAGCGCAGCCAGCGCAGCTTGCTGCTGGCTGCGATGCTCGTAACCGCACTGCTGGCGTTGGCGTCTTACGTGGCGCTGCGCAAACACCGCAGCTTGTCTTTGCGCTTGGCGGCCAGCTATGCGCAAATTCTGGCGCAGCAGCAAGCGCTGCAAACTGCCAATGCCGAGCTAGAGCGCTTGAGCCAGACCGATGGCCTGACCGGACTGGCCAACCGGCGCCACTTCGACCAAGCGCTGGAGCGTGAACATGGGCGCTACCAGCGCACCGGGGCGGCGTTGAGCCTGTTAATGCTAGACGTGGACGATTTCAAGCACGTCAACGACCACTATGGCCATGCTCTGGGCGACGACTACCTGTGCGCCGTAGCCCGTGTGCTCGAGCGCAGCGTCGCCCGCGCTACAGACCTGGTGGCCCGCTATGGCGGCGAAGAGTTCGCCTGTTTGTTGCCAGACACCGACCACGCCAGCGCTTGCGCGGTGGCCGAGCGCATTCGCGCTGCTGTAGCCGAACTGGACTTGCCCAACGCGACCGCTGCCACGCCGTACCTGACGGTGAGTATTGGCCTGGCTACGTTGCAGGGCGGCGAGCACGCTGCCTCAGCGTTGGTGGCCCGTGCTGATGCCCAGCTCTACGCCGCCAAGCAGGCCGGGCGCAACCGGGTCTGCGCTACGGTGCTACCCCAGCCATCGCCAGCGGCGCTTGTGCGGTAGCGGGCGGCTGGTCGGTTCGACACGAATTTCGTGCAACACGAAATTCGTGTAAAAATGAAGCCATGAAAAACCTCACCATCACCGTAGACGACAGCGTGTTGGAGTGGGCGCGCATCGAGGCGGCGCGGCGTGGTGCCAGCGTCTCGCGCATGGTGGGCGACTTCATGGCCGAGATGCAGCGCCGCGAAGACGCTTACGAGCGCGCCTACCTCGCTTGGCGCACCGACGAACGCAGCTGGCGCGCCCAAAGCGCTGCCCCTGCCGAGCCAGCCGCTGCGGTGGCCACCGCAGCGCCAGCGCCGCTGCCGCGCGATGCCACGGTGTTGGTCGATACCGGCGTGCTGGTGCTGGCCGAAGACACCTCGGCCGGGCATGGGCATCTGCAAACCTTGGCCTGCCTCGATCACTTGTGGCGCGAGCGCACCGGCCGGGTCAGCACCCAAGGCTTGAGCGAGTTTTATGAGTCTGTCACCGGCCACGCCGATCGCCCCATGCCGCAGGGCGACGCCCGCGCCGCCATCCGCCGCTACAACAGCTGGACGCCGTGGCAAAACGACGCCGCCACGCTGGAAACCGCTTGGGCGCTGCAGGCGCGCCACACCTTGGCTTGGAGCGACTGTCTGGCGCTGGCGGCCGCGCAGCACAGCGGTTGCGCGGCGCTGCTGTCGCTGCACCTGCCCGGCGGCGCGCAGTACGGCGGCGTGCAGGTCGTCCACCCGCACAGCCTGCGCTTTGCCGA
>JAGNUJ010000060.1 GCA_017987055.1 Giesbergeria sp. | reverse complement strand
GGCTACATCTACCACTATGCGCTGGCTATGATTTTGGGCATCTTTGTGCTGATGACGTATTTCGTCTGGCTCAACAAGTAGGAGAAGAACAAAAATGGGTTTGTTGAGTCTTGCCATTTGGGTGCCCATCGCCTTTGGCGCATTCCTGCTGTTATTTGGGCGCGCGGAACATGCGCGCATGGTGCGCTGGCTAGCCCTGATCGGTTCACTGATCAGCTTTGCTGTCACGCTGCCGCTGTACCAAGGTTTCAAGCTCGGCACTGCAGCAATGCAGTTTGTCGAGAAGTCGCCGTGGATTAAAGGGTTGAACATCCACTACCACATCGGTCTGGATGGTCTCTCGCTGTGGTTTGTGCCGTTGACGGCCTTCATCACCGTGATTGTGGTGATTGCTTCGTGGACATCGATTACCGAGCGCGTCAACCAGTACATGAGCGCTTTTCTGATCCTGTCGGGGCTGATGATTGGTGTTTTCAGCGCCTTGGATGGCATGTTGTTCTACGTGTTCTTTGAAGCTACGTTGATTCCGATGTACCTGATCATCGGTATCTGGGGCGGCCCACGCAAAATTTACGCCGCGTTCAAGTTCTTTTTGTACACCTTGCTCGGCTCACTGCTGATGCTGATTGCGCTGATTTTCCTGTACCACAAATCAGGCGGCAGCTTCGACATCGCTACGTGGCACCAGTTGCCACTGGATGCCAGCACGCAGACCTACTTGTTCTTCGCCTTTTTTGCTGCGTTTGCCGTCAAAGTGCCCATGTGGCCAGTCCACACTTGGTTGCCTGACGTGCACGTTGAGGCGCCTACCGGCGGCTCGGCTGTGCTGGCCGCAATCATGCTCAAGCTCGGTGCTTATGGTTTCCTGCGCTTCTCGCTGCCAATTGCCCCGGATGCCGCACACGAGTGGGCTTGGCTGATGATTGCGCTGTCGCTTACGGCAGTGATTTACGTCGGCTTGGTGGCGATGGTGCAAAAAGACATGAAAAAACTCGTCGCCTACTCTTCGGTAGCGCACATGGGTTTTGTCACCTTGGGCTTCTTTGTCTTCAACGACTTGGGCATGGCCGGCGGTATCGTGCAAATGATTGCCCACGGCTTTGTTTCGGCTGCGATGTTCTTATCGATTGGCGTGTTGTACGACCGGATGCATTCGCGTGAAATCGCTGACTACGGCGGCGTGATCAACGTGATGCCCAAGTTTGCCGCCTTCGTGCTGCTGTTTACTATGGCTAACTTGGCTTTGCCAGGCACGGCTGGATTCGTCGGCGAGTGGATGGTGATTTTGGCGACCGTCAAAGCCAACTTCTGGCTGGGTCTGGGTGCTGCTACTGCAGTGGTCTGGGGCGCGGCTTACAGCCTGTGGTTCTACAAGCGGGTTTATTTGGGCGCGCCGGCCAACGACAACGTCAAAGCCTTGAAAGACATTTGCGCCCGCGAATTCCTCGTGCTGGCTATTTTGTCTGTCGCGATTTTGTACATGGGCGTGTACCCCAAACCCTTCACTGACGTGATGGATACCTCTGTGACCGAGCTGTTGAAGCACGTCGCAATTTCCAAGCTGAATTGACCAGACTGAACTGAGAGACCTGAGATGATTGACAACATCAGTTGGCTTGCGATTTACCCGGAGATTGTGCTTCTGGTGATGGCCTGTGTGATTGCACTGGTAGACCTTGGTGTCACCAGTCCGCGCCGCACCGGCACTTACGTGCTGACCATGCTCACGCTGGCGATAGTGGCGGTGATGCAGGGCATGTATGCCAGCAGCGGCAATACCTTTTATGCGTTCAGCAATATGGTCGTCAGCGACCCGATGGGGAACTGGCTCAAGTGCTTCTCCACCATTGCTTTAATGGTGACGTTGGTGTATGGCCGCCCTTATGCGGCTGACCGCGATATGCTGCGCGGCGGCGAGCTGTTTACGCTGTCGCTGTTTTCGCTGCTGGGCATGTTCATCATGATCAGCGCTAACAACTTCTTGATGATTTACTTGGGCTTGGAGTTGATGGCGCTGTCGAGCTACGCCTTGGTGGCCTTGCGCCGCGAGAATGCCACTGCCTCTGAAGCGGCAATGAAATATTTTGTCCTCAGCGCCATGGCCAGTGGTTTCTTGCTGTACGGTCTGTCGATGATGTACGGTGCCACCGGATCGCTCGATATTGGTGAAGTCTTTAAGGCCATCAGCTCGGGTGAAATTCGCCACCAGGTGCTGGTGTTTGGTTTGGTGTTTGTCGTCTCTGGTTTGGCGTTCAAGTTGGGCGCGGTGCCATTTCATATGTGGATTCCCGACGTCTATCAAGGCGCTCCCACGGTGGTCACGCTCTTGATTGGTGGCGCTCCCAAGCTGGCCGGCTTTGCCATGACCATGCGCTTGCTGGTGGATGGCTTGTTGCCACTGGCAATCGACTGGCAGCAAATGCTGGCAGTGCTGGCAATTGGTTCGCTGTTGGTCGGTAACGTGGCAGCGATTGCCCAGACCAACCTCAAGCGTATGTTGGCCTACTCAACGATTTCGCAAATGGCCTTTGTGCTGCTGGGATTGATGTCCGGTGTGATCAATGGCAATGTCGATCCGACGACGGTAGAAGGCGCTTACAGTTCTGCCATGTTCTACGTCATCACCTATGTGCTGACGACTTTGGCGGCCTTCGGTGTCATCTTGCTGCTGGCACGCGAAGGCTTTGAGAGTGAAGAAATTGCGGACATGGCTGGCCTGAACCAGCGCAGCCCGTTGTACGCCGGCGTGTTGGCGGTGTGCCTGTTTTCGATGGCCGGTATCCCGCCGCTGGTGGGTTTTTACGCCAAGCTGTCGATTTTGCAAGCTCTGATGGCTTCGGGCCAAGCGGCTTACATCGGTTTGGCCGTGTTTGCGGTGGTGATGTCGCTGATTGGCGCTTTCTACTACCTGCGTGTGGTCAAGGTGATGTACTTTGATGCACCGAGCAGCACCGCTAAAGTGACCAGTTCGTTGGAGGTGCGTATGGTGTTGACCATCAACGGCGCTTTGGTGCTGGCCTTGGGCATTTTGCCCGGTGGTTTGATGGCTTTGTGCGCCGACGCCATCGTGCGTTCGCTGGCCGCTTAAGGTCGGTCGCCGGAGATTATTCGCCAGTGTCTTCTACCGGAGCGGTCTGGCTGGTGATTGGCATCGCGTTTATCGCCGCCAATCTCCCGTTTTTAAATCACCGCGTGCTGGCTATCGGGCCGCTGTTGCAGCCGCGCAAGGCTCTGCTGCTGCGCATCGCCGAAATGTTGCTGCTGTACTTTATTGTTGGCGGGCTTGGCCTGTTGCTCGAAAAGCGCGCTGGTCAAATCGCTCCCCAAGGCTGGGAGTTCTATGCCGTCACTGGCACGCTGTTTATTACGCTGGCTTTCCCCGGCTTTGTCTACCGCTACTTGGTACGCCGCCGCGATTAAACAAAAAGTGAGCTGCTAGCGCACGTATTTAAAGACTTTCAAGATGTTTTCAATCTGAAAGCCAACAGATACCTGCGCTAGCAGCTCACTTTTTTGATTTAAGCTGTTTTGATTCAAGCGCTAAATTGCAGCGCCGCCAGCTGCGCATACACGCCATCCAACGCCAATAACTCCTCGTGGCGCCCTTGCTCAACGATGCGGCCATGCTCCAGCACGACGATGCGGTCGGCATTCTTCACGGTGGCCAAGCGGTGCGCGATGACCAGCGTGGTGCGTTGGCCGGTGCTGCGCTGCAGGGCGGAGTCGAGCGCCGCCTGCACCATGCGCTCGCTCTCGGCGTCTAGGGCGCTGGTGGCCTCGTCCAACAACAACAACGGCGGGTTCTTCAGCAAGGCGCGGGCGATGGCGATGCGCTGGCGTTGGCCGCCGGACAAGCGCACGCCGCGTTCGCCCAAGAAGGTGGCATAGCCTTCGGGCAGGGCGACTAAAAAATCGTGGGCAAACGCCGCTTGCGCGGCAGCCATCACTTGGGCGTCGGTGGCTTGGGGGCTGCCGTAGCGGATGTTTTCCAGTGCGCTGGCCGAAAAAATCACCGCATCTTGCGGCACCGTGCCGATGTGGCTGCGCAGCTGCTGCAGCGACAGCGCGCGGATGTCGATGCCGTTGATGCAGATGCGCCCTTGCGCTGCGTTGTCTGCACTGTCTACGTCATAAAAGCGCTGCAGCAGCTGAAACACCGTGGTTTTACCCGCACCGCTGGCACCGACCAGCGCCACGGTTTCGCCGGGCAATAGGGTGAGCGAGAAGTTTTGCAGCGCGGCGGTGTCCGGGCGCGATGGGTAGTGAAAATTCACCTGCTCAAAGGCGACGGCCAGACCGCCGCCCGTCACTGGCAGCGCGGTGGGCTGCGCGGGCGAGGCGACAGGCGATTCGCTGGCCAGCAACTCCATCAAGCGCTCGGTGGCCCCGGCGGCGCGCAGCAGGTCGCCATAGACCTCGCCCAGCACCGCGACGGCACCGGCCAGCAGCGCGACATAGACCACGGTTTGCCCCAAGTGGCCAGCGCTCATTTGGCCGGCCAGCACCGCCTCGGTGCCCCGGAACAAGCCCCACAGCAGCAGGCCGGCGTTGGCAATGATGATGAAGGCCACCAGTGCCGCGCGCGCGCTGGTGCGGCGCACGGCGGCGGCAAAGGCGCTGTGGGTGGCTGCAGTAAAGCGCGCCACTTCTTGCGGCTCAGCGGTGTAGCTTTGCACCACCGGGACGGCGTTCAAGATTTCAGCGGCGATGGCGCTGGAGTCGGCCACGCAGTCTTGGCTGGTGCGCGAGAGGCGGCGCACGCGCCGGCCAATCCACATGCCGGGCAGCACCACGACCACCAGCATCAGTAGCACCACCGCCATGGTGTAGGGGTTGGTCCACACCAGCATCACCAGCGCGCCCAGACCGACGACGGCGTTGCGCAGTCCCATCGACAAGGATGAGCCGACTACGGTTTGCACCAGTGTGGTGTCGGTGGTCAGGCGCGACAGCACTTCGCCGGTTTGCGTGGTCTCAAAAAATTGGGGGCTTTGGCGCAGTACATGGGTGTAGACGGCGTTGCGCAGGTCGGCGGTGATGCGCTCGCCCAGCCAACTGACCATGTAAAAGCGCGCTGCCGAAAAAATCCCCAGCGCCACCGCCACGCCAAACAGCGCCAAAAAACGCCCGCGCAGCGCCAAGGCTTGGGCGTTGCGCTCGGTGGCGCTGCCCATGCCGGCATCGATCAGCGTGCGCAGTGCCAGCGGAAAGGCCAGCGTGGCCACGGCGGCCAAGGTTAAAAACAGCAGTGCGATGGCAATGCGCCCTCGGTAGGGACGCAAAAAGGGAAGCAGACCGCTCAAAGAGCGCGCCGGCGCTAACGCAGTTATTGGCGCAGCGGAAGAAGTAGAAGAAGCCATGCGCCAGAGTGTAGGGGGAGGGGGTGCCTTCAAAGCCGCAGCGTTTGCGCGTAGCCCGTCATCTCCAGATAGCCGTGGCCGCGCAAAGCGCCGCTTACATCGTGCAATGCGCAGACGCCTTCCCAATACACCGCGCCGGTCGAGGCGCGGCTGTCGAGCTCTTGGTTGTCGAGCAAAGCACGCACTTCAAAGGTGCCAGCTGGGGTGCTCACGTGCCACTGCACCGGATAGCGCGTGCCCTCCAGCGGGCTGACCCAATAGCGCTGCGGCCTAAAAACCACCTCCTCCGCGCTAAAAATGCGTGCTGCTTGTCCCGCAACCCGTAGCGAGCCGCCTGCCCATAGCGCCGAGCCATTAGCCCGGCGCAACCGAAAAGCGGTCAGCGCGCTGCCGTCGTGCAAATTCATGCCTATCCAGTCCCAGCCGACCGCTTCTGGGTGCATCAGCGCTTGGCTGGCTTCGTGGTCTAGCCACGCGCGGTTATCGCCGGGCGCGCTGGCCGGTTCAATGACAAAGCGCGCACCGCCGCGCTGCAAACTGCCCGAAACTTGCAACTGCGGCTGGCTGTAGTAATAGCTGGCCTGCTCAGCCTGCGGCCCTTTGCGCGACAGGCCGTTGTCGCCTTGCAGCAGCACCGGCTGGGTGGTGTCAAATTGCAGCGCCAGAGAAAAATCTTGCGCCTGCACTTGCGCCGTATAAGCGCTGCTGCGACCGTTGCCAGAGGTCTTGCGCACCAGCGACCAGTCTTGCAGCTGCACGGCGGTGTCTTGCTCACTGGCCTGCGCTACGCCAAAGCCAGCGCGGGCGATGCGCTGGTCGTGAAAGATGCGCCCAGCCTGCAAGTCGGTCAGCGCCGCGTGGGCAAAAATTAACTGGCGCGCAGCAAACGCCGAGCGCAACGCTTGTGTGCCCTCCACCCGCGAGCGAAAAAACGTCACCTGAAAGCCCCAGCGCTGCCCGCCGGCCAGCGCCAGCCCGGTGATGTACCACCACTCGGTACGCAAATCAGGGTGGCTGCCAAAGTCGCGCGGAAACTGCCGCTGGCGCGCGGGCAAGGCCTGCGCCCTCAGCGGCAAACCGCTTAACAGCGCCGTCGCGCCCAAGGCGGCTGTCCGCAGCAGCCACTGGCGGCGCAGCGGCGCGGGCAAAGGGAGTCGATGCTTAGGCATAGCTTTTGGTTTACCAATCTTCTTTGACTGCCAACACCGCCTGTTGGCCCGCTGCCGCGCGCCCCGCCAGCCAAGCCGTGCCGGTGCCAGCAGCGACGACCGCCAGCCCAAGTGCCAACAGCCGCAGCCACGGTACGCGCATCTCCATCGTCCAGTGGAAGCTTTGCGGATTGACCACATGTACCAGCACCACCGACACCGCCAGCCCCAGCAGCACACCGGCCAGTGCGCCGACGCTCGTCCAAGCGGCACCTTCGCCGGCAACCACCGCCAAAATCTGCCGCCGCGTCAGGCCTAAATGCGCCAGCAGACCAAACTCTTTGCGCCGCGCCAGCACCTGCGCGCTGAAGCTGGCGGCGACGCCAAACAGTCCAATGCCAATCGCCACCGCCTGCAGCCAATAGGTGATGGCAAAGCTGCGGTCAAAAATTTGCAGCGAGCGGGTGCGGATGTCCTGCGCGGCGGTGAATTCCAGCAGCCCTTGCGCCGACTCTGTCGATGCGCCCGGTGGTGCGGCCAGTGCCGTGATGGCGCGTTGCAGTGCTGTCATGTCGGTGCCGGCACGCGGCCACAGCCACAGGTCGTTGGCGCGGTCGTCGCCGGTCAGGCGGGCATAGTCGGCGCTGTCCATCACCACCGTGCCACTTTGGCGGGCATAGTCACGCCATACGCCAGCTATAAAAAATGGAGCTGCTAGCGCAGGCTCCGTAAGGGCTAGAGGCTGAAAAGACTCTAAAAGTAGCTGAAACCCTTGCCCCGGTGCCACATTCCACAAATCCACCACTGCCTCGCTGACATAAATGCCGGTGTGGCCGGCGGGCACCGCCAGAGCGGGCGCTATCAGTGGCAGCGTGCGCGCGGCCTGCGTGCCCAGCGGCCGCGCAATCAGCACGATGGGCGGACGCGCCGGCGCTAGCAGTAGCGGCACATGGCGCGCGCCTTGCACGCGCTCTACACCATCGAGTTGGGCGATTTGTTTCACCAGCGCTGCGCTGAAGACCGGCGTATCGCTGCTGCGCGCGCCGGCGCTTTGCACGTACAACGGCGCGGGCAGCACGGCGTCCAACCAATCCATCACCGAGCCGCGAAAGCTGCTGACCATCACCGTCAGCGCCACGGCCAAACTCAGGCTGGCGACGACGCCGCCCACGGCAACCGCCGCTGTGCCGCGCGCCCGCCGAGCGCGCTCCAGCGCCAGCAGCGGCAACAAGCGCTGTTGCACCAGCGGCTGCAGCCCGCGCAGCAGCAGTGCCACGCCCCACGGCAATATCGCAATGCCACCGACCAAGCCCAGCGCAATCGACACATAAGCAGCAATAGGGATGCCAAATATGGCTGGAAGCCATACCAGTCCTGCGCTAGTAGCTATCAAAATAATACCCCAGCGGCCGGACGGGGCGCGTGTATCGCTCAAGCCCAGCCCTTTGAGCGTTTGCGCCGCCGGCAATGCCTGCGCCGCCCGCGCCGGCCACCAGCCGCCTAGCAGCGCCGCGCCCGTGCCCAGCGCGCCATAAACCAGTGCTGCCGCCGTGCTGAATTGCAGCACCGGCTGGGTACCAGAAAAATAACCGCCACCCAAGTCACCGCCCAGCAACTGCAGTGCGCCTGCCGCCAGTGCCGTGCCCAGCGCAATGCCGCAAGCACTGCCGAGCAGTCCCAGCGCCAGCGATTCAATCAGCACCAACAACAAACGCTGGCGCGGGGTCGCGCCCAGCACCGCCAGCAGCGCAAACTGCGGTGCGCGCTGCGCCACGCTGAGCGCCAGCACCGAGAACACTAAATACGCGCCGGTAAACAGCGCCACCAAGGCCAGCACTGTCAAATTCACCCGATAAGCACGTGAAAGTTGGCTGACGCTTTGCGCAGCGTCGCCCGGCTCGGCCCAAATCAGCCCCGTTGGCCAATTGGGCGCAGCTTGCAATTCTTGGCGAAAGCTGTTGGCCAGTGCGCCGGGGCGCAATTGCACGTCGATACGGCTGAGTTCGCCGATGCGCCCGAGCAGCTCTTGCGCCGCACCAATGTCCATGACCGCCAGCGCTGCGCCGCCTGCGGTCACGGTGCCAGCGACGCGCACCGGCAGGCGCTGTAAGCCCACTTGCAGGGTAAGTTGCGGCGCGTTGGTCGGCGCTTCATCCACCCCCAGCGCCTGGCGTGCCGCGGCGTTGAGAAACACCGTGGCGGGGGCAAACAGCACAAATCGGTCAGGCACCAGACTGGCAAACGGACGCGGCATCAGATCGGGCGCCATGCGCGGCAGCAGCAGCGCGTCAGTGCCGATCAGGCGCAGCGGGGTTGGCGTGGTGCTGGCCGTCTTGGTAGGCAAAGCCAGCACCGACACCTCTAGCACCGGCTGAGCACGCGCCACTTGTGGATGGTTGGCGATGCGGGCAAACAGCGCTTCATCCAAACCGCCTTGCGCCGCGCGCAATTGCAAATCGGGCTGGCCGCTGACGCTGCGCAGTGCCTGCGCAAACTCCCCCAGCGCCGAGGCGTTGATGGTATGTACCGCAAACGCCAGCGCCACCCCCAGCACCACGGCGCACACGGCAGCCGCGCTGCGCCACGGGTGGTGGCGCAGTTCTTGTAGAGACCAAAGGCGAAGCAAAGCCAGCATGGCGGGTATTGTGGCGCG
>JAGNUJ010000177.1 GCA_017987055.1 Giesbergeria sp. | reverse complement strand
CAGCAACTCCAGCACCCGCTCGGGCGGTCGGCACAGCAAAGCGCCGCGCGGTGTGACGACGATGGGGCGGTTCAGCAGCACCGGGTGCAGTAGCACGGCGTCGAGCAACTGCGCCTCGGTGCAGGCCGGGTTGCCCAAGTCGAGTTCTTGAAACACCGCCTCTTTGCTGCGCAGCAACTCGCGCAGCGGCAGGCCGACGGCAGCGACCAAAGTTTGCAGATGCACCCGGTCCAGCGGCGCGCTCAGGTATTCGACAATGCGCGGCGCTAAGTGGCGCTCTTGCAGCAGCGCCAACACGGCGCGCGAATTGCTGCAACGTGGGTTGTGGTAGAGGGTGATGCCGTCGTCCATAGCGTGCTCCTTCAACAAAATGTGGTCCAAAAACCTACTGTGATGAGCGCAGCGTGCGGCTCAGCAGCAGCACCGGCACCAGCCCGACCAGCACCAGCGCCAGCGACGGCAGCGCCGCCTCGCCCAAGCGCTCATCGCGCGCCAGCTGGTAGGCCACCACGGCCAGCGTGTCGCTGTTGAACGGGCGCAGCACCATCGTCGCCGGCAGCTCTTTCATCACGTCAACAAACACCAGCAGCGCCGCCGCAGCGGTCGAGCGCTTGAGCAGCGGCCAATGCACCCGCGCCATCAACCGCACGCTGCCTGCGCCCAGCATGCGCGCTGAGTCGTCCAAACTGGTCGGAATGCGCGCATAACCGCTTTGCACCGACTGCAGCGCCACCGCGCAAAAGCGCACCAAATAGGCCCAGACAATGCCGACCGCCGTGGTCGTCACCAGCGCGCCGACGCCCCACTGCGGCACCACGCTTTGCAGCCAGCCGATCGGCAGCAGCAGGCCGACCACAATCACCGCGCCGGGCACGGCATAGCCGACGCTGGCCAGCTGCACCACGCTGCGCGTCAGCAGCGTCGGGCGGCGGCGCACGGCAAAGGCCAGCGCCAGCGCCACCGTCACCGCCAGCGCAGCGGTGATGCCGCCCAAGCGCACGCTGTTCCAGCCCCATTCCAAAAACCGATCCCACGGCAGCACCGACCAGTCCGACGCCAGCGGGCGCAGCATAAACAGCACTGGCGCGACAAAGCCCATCAGCACCGGCAGCAGGCACACCGTCCACGCCAGCAGCCGTGCGCCGCCGCGCAAAGCCACCGGCTGCGCCTCGGCTGCGCCAGCATGGCCGGCGCCTTTAGCCGTGAAGCGCAAACGGCGCTCGGCGCGGTGCTCCAGCCATAGCAGCAATAAAACCAGCGCCAGCAGCATCGTCGCCAACTGCGCGGCGGCAAAGCGGTTGTCCATAGCCAGCCACGCTTTCAAAATGCCGGTGGTGAAGGTCTGGATACCAAAGTAGCTGGTGACACCAAAGTCGGCCAGCGTCTCCATCAGCGCCAGTGCTACGCCCGCAGCGACTGCTGGGCGCGCCAGCGGCAGCGCAATAGTGCTGATGCGCCGGGCGAGCGGCGCGCCCAGCAGCCGCGCGGCTTCCATCAAATGCGCGGCGCGCTCGCCCAACGCGGCGCGCGCCAGCAAATACACATACGGGTAGAGCGAAAAGGTAAACACCCAAATTGCGCCCCACAGGCTGCGCACCTCGGGCAGCAGGCGGCCTTCGAGGCCAAAGGTTTCGCGCAGGCCCACTTGCAGCGGGCCGCTGTACTGCAAAAAATCGGTGTAGGCATACGCCGTGACATAGGCCGGCATAGCCAACGGCAGCAGCAGCAGCCATTCGAGCTGGCGCCGGCCCGGAAACTCAAACAGCGTCACCGCCGCTGCCGTGGCGGTGCCCACCACTGCCGCGCCCAGCCCTACCCACAGCCCAAGCCACAGCGTCGTCCAGACGTAGTCCGGTAGCACCGTGGCGGCCATCTCGCGCAGGATGGCCGCACTGGAGACATCGGCCTGCCCCCACGGCAGCCACGATGCCAGCAACGCCAGCACCGGCAGCGACAACACAGCTGCCAGCGACAGCAACGAAACAGAGCGCAGGGCAGCAAAAAGGCGTGACAAGGGGTGGGGACTCGGTGAAGAGAAATCGGAAACAAGCGCCAAGAAAGGACTTGCAAATGCGAATTTTACGCATTCACGCACCCCTACAATCAGCGCCATGTATTTAGCAGTCTCTCAATTGGAAGTGCGCTACGCCGGCCAAGCGCAGGCCGCCGTCCACAACGCCAGCTTTGGCCTGCGCGCCGGGCAAATTGGCGTGCTGATTGGGCCGTCGGGCTGCGGCAAAACCACGCTGCTGCGCGCCGTCGCTGGGCTAGAACCCGTCAGCGCCGGCAGCATCCACTTGAATAAGCAACTGGTGGGCGCTCCCCAGCACAGCGTGGCCCCCGAGGAGCGGCGCATTGGCATGGTGTTTCAGGACTACGCGCTGTTTCCGCACCTGAGCATTGGGCGCAACGTCGCCTTTGGCATCCACCAACTGCCCCGTGCCGAGCAAGCCGCGCGCGTCTTTGAGGTGCTGCAACTGGTGGGGCTGGAAGGCAGCGAAGCGCGTTTTCCGCACGAACTGTCGGGCGGCCAGCAGCAGCGCGTGGCGCTGGCGCGCGCCTTGGCACCGCGCCCGCAGCTGATGCTGCTGGACGAGCCGTTTTCCAATTTGGATGTCGATTTGCGCGAGCGCCTGGCCCACGAAGTGCGCGGCATCTTGAAAGCCGCTGGCGCCACGGCGCTGTTCGTCACGCACGACCAGCTCGAAGCCTTTGCCATTGGCGACGTGATTGGCGTGATGCACCAAGGCACGCTGCACCAGTGGGACGACGCCTACACCCTCTACCACCGCCCGGCCACGCGCTTTGTCGCCGACTTCATCGGCCACGGCGTGTTTGCCCCGGCAACGCTGGAGCAGCTGCCCGACGGCGTCGTCGTCCACACACCGCTGGGCGATTTGGCCAACATGACCGAATGCCCGCTGCCCGCCAGCTACCCCGGCGGCGCGTGCGACATCTTGCTGCGCGCCGACGACATCGTCCACGACGACACCTCAGCGGTGCAGGCGCAAATCGTGAGGAAGGCGTTTCGGGGTTCGGAGTTTTTGTACACGCTGCGCCTTTCCAGCGGCCA
>JAGNUJ010000059.1 GCA_017987055.1 Giesbergeria sp. | reverse complement strand
GCGAGGGCTTCGTCGGCGGCGTTGTCCAGCACTTCTTGGATGATGTGCAGCGGGTTGTCGGTGCGGGTGTACATCCCCGGGCGCTGCTTGACCGGCTCCAAGCCCTTGAGCACGCGGATGGAGCTTTCGGAATATTCGGGCAGGGTTGCAGTGGAGGAAGCGGAGGGAGAAGGGGTCACAGAGGTGGGTTTTACAGCCATGGTGCGCGATTGTAGTGATAGGGTTTCTACTGGCTGCATGTGACGTTCAGGTCAACGTCAAGCAGAAAACCGCCGCAATCGTTACATTCGCTGCGATGCAATCTCAAGCCCGCAAACTCTCTACCTTCCAAGTCCTCGCCTGTGGCGCGGCCATCGTCACCCTGTCTATGGGCATTCGCCACGGCTTTGGCCTGTGGCTGCAACCGATTACGCAGGAGATGGGCTGGACACGCCAATCGTTTGCGCTGGCGATGGCGATTCAAAACCTGTCGTGGGGCGTGGTCGGCATTTTTGCCGGCATGGCCGCCGACCGGTTTGGCGCGTTTCGGGTGCTGATTGCGGGCGCGGTGTTGTACGGCCTCGGGCTGGTCGGCATGGCGCTGGCACCGACGGAAACCATTTTTGCCCTGACCACCGGCGTACTGATTGGCGCGGCGCAGGCCGGTACCACCTACGCCGTCATTTACGGCGTGCTGGGGCGGCAAATTGCCGCCGACCGGCGCTCGTGGGCGATGGGCGTGGCGGCGGCGGCGGGCTCGTTTGGGCAGTTTTTGATGGTGCCGCTGGAAGGTTTTCTCATCACCACACTGGGCTGGCAAACCGCGCTGTTGGCGCTGTCGCTGATGGTGCTGCTGATTGTGCCGCTGGCGTTTGGCCTGCGCGAGCCGGGTTTTAGCGGCTCAGCCCCGTTGCAACGCAGCCAAAGCGTGGGCGAGGCGATGACGGAGGCGTTTCGCACCCCGAGCTTTTTATTGCTGACGGCAGGCTACTTTGTGTGCGGCTTTCAGGTGGTGTTTATCGGCGTACACATGCCCAGCTACTTGAAAGACCACGGTCTCTCGACCCAAGTGGCCAGCTACGCACTGGCGCTGATTGGACTGTTCAACGTGTTTGGCACCTATGCGGCTGGCGTGCTCGGCCAGCGCATGGCCAAGCGGCATATTCTGGCGTTCATTTATTTCACCCGCGCCGTGGTCATCAGCATCTTTTTGCTGGTGCCGCTGTCGCCGATCAGCGTCTATATTTTCTCCGCCGTGATGGGCACGCTGTGGTTGTCCACGGTGCCGCCAACCAATGCGCTGGTGGCACAGATTTTTGGCGTGCAACATTTGTCCATGCTGGGCGGCTTTGTGTTTTTCAGCCACCAAATGGGCAGTTTTATGGGCGTGTGGCTGGGCGGCTATTTGTACGACCGCACCGGCAGCTACGACATCGTTTGGTATTTAGCGATTGGCCTGGGCGTGCTGGCTGGCCTGCTCAATCTGCCGATCAAAGAGCACACCATTCAGCGCCCCGCACTGCAAACGGCTTGATATGACCGATAGACCTGATAACTCCACTGCGACTTCTCCACCCCAGCGCCCACCCGCTTGGTGGCGCTGGGCGGCGACGGCACTGGCACTGGTCGTGCTGCTGCTGGTGTTTGCGCTGTATGGCAACCCCGACTTCATGGTGATGCTGGCCAATCAGATGTGGGCGTGTTTTTAGCATCAAAACAGCCTTTAGCCCTTTAAATACGTGCGCTATCAGCTATCAAATAAATAGTAAATTAAAGATCAAAAAGGCCGTGATGCACCACACCGACACCGCTTCTGAATGGATTGAGCGCTGGTCGCACCTTGTGCCCGCCGGCGCACCAGTGCTGGACGTGGCTTGCGGCATGGGACGGCATGTGCGCTGGTTTGCACAGCGCGGCCACCCCGTCACCGGCGTAGACCGCGCCCCACAAGCAGCGCAAGCAGCGGCGGCGTGGGGCGAGGCGCTCTGCGCCGATATCGAAAACGCGCCTTGGCCGCTGGCGGGCCGCGAGTTTGGCGCGGTGGTGGTGACCAACTACCTGTGGCGGGCGCTGCTGGCGACCATCGTCGCCAGCGTCGCGCCGGGCGGCGTGCTGCTGTACGAAACCTTTGCCGACGGCAACCAAAGCGTTGGTAAACCCTCGCGCCCCGATTTTTTGCTGCAACCGGGCGAATTGCTGCGCGCCTGCACTGATTTGCGCGTGGTGGCGTATGAGGACGGCTACCTCGACGCGCCGGCGCGCTTTGTGCAGCGCATCGCCGCCGTGCGCACAGAAGGTGGCGTGCCAAGCGATGCGCCGGCGCGCCACCTTCTGCGCCCGCCTTGCGCTGATTGACTGGTCACCTCTAGTTAGAATGCCCTTTTACCGTTTTGCACTGCGGACATGACCCAATCTAGCGCCCCCCTCACCGGCAGCATCGTCGCCCTCATCACCCCCTTTCACGAGGACACCAGCGTGGACTACCCCGCGCTGCGCAAACTGATCGACTGGCACATTGCCGAAGGCACCGACTGCATCGGCGTCGTCGGCACCACCGGCGAGTCACCGACGGTCAACGTCGAAGAACACTGCGAAATCATCCGCGTCGCCGTCGAGCAATCCGCTGGCCGCGTGCCGGTGATGGCCGGGTGCGGCGCCAACTCGACCGCCGAAGCCATCGAGCTGGCCAAATTTGCCCGTGGCGTCGGCGCCAGCAGCCAACTGCAAGTGGTGCCCTACTACAACAAGCCGACGCAAGAAGGCCAGTACCAGCACTTCAAAGCGATTGCCGAAGCCACCGGCGACCTGCCCATCGTGCTGTACAACGTGCCCGGCCGCTCGGTCGCCGATATGCAGCACGAGACCGTGCTGCGCTTGGCACAGGTGCCCGGCATCATCGGCATCAAAGAAGCCACCGGCAACCTCGAACGCGCCCAATGGCTGATCCGCGATCTGCCAAAGAGCTTTGGCATTTACTCCGGTGACGACCCGACCGCCGTCGCGCTGATGCTGTGCGGTGGCCACGGCAATATCAGCGTCACCGCCAACGTCGCGCCGCGCCTGATGAGCGAGCTGTGCGCTGCCGCGCTGGCCGGCAACATCCGCCGCGCGATGGAAATCCAGTTCCAACTGATGCCAGTACACAAAAACCTGTTCATCGAAGCCAATCCGATTCCGGTCAAGTGGGCTGCGGCCCGCATGGGTCTGTGCGGCGGCACGCTGCGTCTGCCGATGACGCCGCTGAGTGCGTCGAACGAAGCAGCGCTCGAAGCCGCACTGCGCGCCGGCGGCCTGCTGGCCTGAACGTCTTTTACGAATTTCCAAGGACTGCTGCGTGAACCTGAAACCTACTGCTACGGCCTCCCGACTGAGCCTTGTTGGCCTGATGGGGATGACTCTTGCGCTCTCTGCCTGCACCGTACTTGACGGCGACAAGATCGACTACAAAAGCGCCACCAAAGGCGCGACGCTCGAAGTGCCGCCTGACTTACAACAGCTCTCGCGCGACAGCCGCTACAGCCTGCCGGGCGGTGTCGGTGGCGTGGTGTCGGCCAATGCGCTGCAAGCCAACCAGGCCACTCAGCCATCGGCCAACAGCACCGCAGCTGCAGCCAGCATGGGCGATGTGCGCATTGAGCGCGATGGCAACCAGCGCTGGCTGGTGGTCAAGCGCCCGGCAGACAAACTGTGGGAGCCGGTGCGCGACTTTTGGGGCGAAAACGGCTTCAACATGGCGTACGAGAAATCTGACGTCGGCATCATGGAGACTGACTGGGCCGAAAACCGCGCCAAGTTGCCGCAAGACCCCATCCGCGCGACGATTGGCAAGGTGTTTGATGCGCTGTACTCCACCGGCGAGCGCGATAAGTTTCGCACCCGCTTGGAGCGCGCTGCCAATGGCGATACCGAAATCTACGTCAGCCACCGCGGCATGGTCGAGGTGTACTCCAACAGCAGCAAAGACAGCACCATTTGGCAGCCCCGCGCCGCCGACCCCGAGCTGGAGACCGAGTTTTTGCGCCGCCTGATGGTCAAGCTGGGCGTGAGCGAGCAGCAATCCAAAGCCATCGCCGCCGCCCCAGTGCAAACACCGCCGAGCGCGCAACTGTCTAACGCCAATGGCGTGCCCGTGCTGCAAATGCAAGAAGGCTTTGACCGCGCTTGGCGTCGCATTGGCTTGGCACTGGACCGCACCGGCTTCACCGTAGAAGACCGCGACCGCAGTCAGGGCGTGTACTTTGTCCGCTACGTCTCCCCGGACGCCAACAAAGACAAGGACGGCTTCTTCAGCAAGCTGTTTAGCAGCAAAGACGCTACGCCGCCGCTGAAATACCGCATCATGGTGCGCAGCGCCGCTGAGGCCAGCACCGTGTCGGTACTGAGTGCGACGGGTACGCCCGAAGCATCGACCAATGCACAAAGCATCTTGCGCGTGCTGGCAGACGATTTGCAATAAAACCAATAAAGCTGTAACGCACCCATAAAAAAAGCCCCGACCTCAAAGGTACGGGGCTTTTCTTTATGAAACGAATTACTTGGCTGGTGTCACAGCGGCGGCAGCCGCTGCTGCAGCTGCGTCAGCTGCGGCTTTAGCAGCGTCGCCCACGTCAGCAGCGGCGCTAGCTGCAGCGCCAGCAACGGCCTCACCAGCAGCTTTGGCAGCATCGCCAGCAGCGGTGGCGGCTTGGTCAGCAGCAGCGCCAGCTTCGGCAGAAGCGCCTTCAGCAGGAGCAGCTGCAGCAGGAGCAGCTTCAGGGGCAGCAGGTGCAGCAGCAGGAGGCGTCTCAGCAGCAGGAGCCTCTACAGGTGCCGGAGCAGGAGCCGGTGCTGGCTCTTCTTTGTTGCCGCAAGCAGCCAAAGTAACAGCCAACAGGGAAGCCAAGAGGAGAGACTTGTTCATTTGAAAATTCCTTAGTAAGTAACTAGTAGATAAGCAAAAATAACTGCTACAGCGCCCCCGCCCTCACAGCTTGACCCCGTTGTAACGAGGAAATGTGCAAACGCTGACGTGAAACTGAATTGACAATTATATTGGGGATTCGTCAATCCTTAATAACACTGACGCTTACAAGCAACAACGACCAAGCACGCGTTACGTTGACAGCAACGTGAAAAATAGAGACCGAAAAGTACAAATATTTTTGTATCGCCCCGCTTTGTGGGCCATAGCAGCGTTAAAACGCCGGTTGCGCATGCGCCCAGCCGTCAGCGCACCAAACCGACAACAGCTCCAGCGCCCCATCACTGGCGCGCGCCAGTGCTTGCGGGCTCAAGACGCGCAAATCGGCCAATTGGCGCATCAGCTTGGCGTCGGCACCAGCAGCGCGGTAGCTTTCGCCGTTGATGAAGATGTGCTCCGCGTCGTACATCATGCGGGTGCGCCGATCGAGCACCACCTGCTCCATCATGGCGCGCGCGTTGCCCGGCTCAAACCAGACGTTGGCTTTTGGCTCGGTCAAGTACTCACCCAAGGCGCGCTCCAGCGCATGCGGCTCGGCCAAGGCGCGCTCTAGCGCTTCGCGGGCGAAGGCGTGTAGCGTGGCGGGGATTTCTGCGGGCTGCGCCACGGCGGGCTGCTTGCCATCGCTGTACAACACGGGCTTGGTGCAGCCCTCGTCGTCCTCGTCACCCAAACGTATCAGCAGCTCTTGCGCCAAATCAGCACGCTCGGGGACGCGGAAACCGACTGAGTAGGTCATGCACTCGCCTTCGGCAATGCCGTCGTGCGCCCAGCCGGGCGGCAGGTACAGCATGTCGCCCGGCTCCAAGACGTGCTCTTCTTCCGGCTCAAATTGGGCAAGGATTTTTAGCGGCAGATCGTCGCGCAGCGTCAAATCCTTTTGGCGTCCAATGCGCCAGCGCCGCTTGCCGTGGGCTTGCAGCAAAAATACGTCGTAGCTGTCAAAGTGCGGCCCCACGCCGCCGCCATCGCTGGCGTAGCTAATCATCACATCGTCCAAGCGCGCATCGGGCACAAAGCGAAATTGCTGCATCAGCGCATGCACCGGGTCACTGTGTAAATCGACGCCTTGCACCAGCAGCGTCCAATGGGGGCGCTTGAGCGGCGGCAGCGAGCGGCGGCCCATCGGGCCAGATTGCAGCTTCCACACGCCATCGATGTTTTGCACCAAGCGCGACTCGACGCCGTCTTGCGCGGCCAAGTCAAACAGCGCCGCACGCGCCACCGGCGGCACAAAGCCGGGGATGGCTTGGCGCACCAGCAGCGGCTTTTTTTGCCAATGGCTGCGCATGAACTGCGCTGCGCTCAAACCGCCGAGCAAGGCAAGAGATTGTTTGGTATCCATCAGAAAAACCCATCTGCCCAACCAAGGGCTTTAATCAAACCGCGTCAAACTGCGACAATTCTCCTATGGAAATCACAGAACAATGCGTGGTCGCACTTACGTGGACCCTCAAAGACACCTTGGGTGAAGAACTGGACGTGCTAGACGAGCCGGTGGAATTCGTCATCGGCGGCGGCGATTTATTCGTCTGCATCGAGCGCGCCTTGCAAGGCCACAGCGCCGGCGAGTCGATCTCGCTGCACATCGAGCCAGAAGAAGCCTTTGGCGACTACAACGATCAGCTGCTGTTTTTAGAGCCGCTGTCGCTGTTCCCGGCGGATATCGAAGAAGGCATGGTGCTAGAGGGCAGCGCGCTGCCAGCCGGCTGCAACCCCGATGCGCCGCTTGACGCGCTGTACACCATCACAGAAATTTACCCCGAACACGTGGTGCTGGACGGCAACCACCCGCTGGCCGGCATTGCCATTCGCCTGCACCTGAAGGTGTGCGGCGTGCGCGAAGCGACAGAAGAAGAAATTGGCAGCGGCACGGCGGGTACCGGCTTTTTTCGCATCCAGCCCAACGCCCCCGGCAACGACTTGTTGCACTAAAAGCGCTGAAATAAAAAGAGGGCGGTATCAACCGCCCTCTTTGTCATTTGCGCTGCGCCAAAGCTTACTGGCGCGAAATCTGGCCGTTATTCAAACGCACGCGGTCGCCGACGCGGATATCGCCAGGCGTGCTCACGTCATAAGCGCGGCTGCCGCCTTGGTCTAGCTGAATCGAAATGCGATAGCCCTGCGCTTGGCTCGAGCTGTTGCTGCCCTCGACCATATTGCCGACCACCGCACCACCGACCGCACCCAAAGCGGTGGCTGCCACGCGGCCACTGCCTTTGCCGACTTGGTTGCCCAGCACGCCGCCGACCACCGCACCCAGCACCGCACCAGCGCCCGAGGTGTTGTTCTGACCCTGTAGCGCCTGAATGTTGACCACGCGGCCATATTCCGTGCCATACGGCGCATTGTTTTGGTTGTTGTAGCCTTGGTTGTTGTAACCCTGATTTTGATAACCGGGTGCAGGGTACGGCTGCTGGTATGGCTGCTGCGGCTGGGTGACGCAAGCGGTCAAGCCGCAGACGGCAACAAGGGCGATAGCGCCGGTTGCGCGGCGAAAAAATGGGGTTTGCATAAATCTTTCTCCTTTAAAAAGCGATGTGCTTGATTGTGAACCTCAGCGCGTGCCGGTGGAGCCGTAGCCTTGTTCACCGCGCTCGGTGGCGGCAAACTCGCTCACCACATTGAACTGCGCTTGCACCACCGGCACGATCACCAACTGCGCCAGCCGCTCCATCGGCTCCAAGGTAAACGCCGTGCTGCTGCGGTTCCACGCGCTGACCATCAACTGGCCTTGGTAGTCGCTGTCAATCAGGCCGACCAAGTTGCCCAGCACAATGCCGTGCTTATGCCCCAGCCCCGAGCGCGGCAAGATCAGCGCGGCGTAGCCAGGGTCTTGCAAATAAATGGCGATGCCAGTCGGCACCAATTGCCACGCATTGGGCTCTAGCACCAGCGGCGCATCCAAGCAAGCGCGCAAATCAAGGCCGGCGCTGCCCGGGGTGGCATAGGCCGGCAGTTGCTCTGCCATGCGGGGATCGAGAATTTTGACGTCGATTTTCATTAGGCTTTTCAAATAGAGTTCAAAGAAGGGGGCAATCGGCTGGCAATTTCTGCCACCAGTTGCTGCCCCAGCACCCGTTTGGAGGCCGGCGGCAGTTCGCGGTGGCCGTGGGCATCGACCAGCAGCAGCGCGTTGTCGTCACGCCCAAACGTCGCAGGGCCGATATTGCCCACCAGCAGCGGCACGCCTTTGCGCGCCCGTTTGGCAGTGGCGTGGGCCAGCAAATCGTGGCTTTCGGCCGCAAAGCCGACGCAAAACAAATCGCCCACCAGCGCGTGCGGCGACTGCGCCACCGTCGCCAAAATGTCGGGGTTTTCGACAAACTCCAGCACCGGCATTTGGCCGGAGCCGTCTTTTTTGATTTTTTGCTCGGACTGCGCGGCGGGACGCCAATCGGCCACCGCCGCCGTCGCTATAAAAATAGTAGCTGCTTGCGCATGCTGCACAACGCTTTCAAGCATATTTGATGCAGATTGCACGTTAATCCGCTGCACGCCGCGCGGCGTCGGCAGGTGGACGGGGCCGGCAATCAGCGTGACCTCAGCGCCGGCTTCGCGGGCGGCGCGGGCGATGGCAAAACCCATCTTGCCGCTGGAGTGGTTGGTGATGCCGCGCACTGGGTCAATCGACTCAAACGTCGGACCAGCGGTAATCAGCACGCGCTGGCCGGCCAAGCGTTTGGGCGTGAAAAAGGCGACGATTTCTTCTAACAGCTCCGTCGCCTCCAACATGCGCCCGTCGCCGGTTTCGCCGCAGGCTTGGTCGCCGTGGCCCACGCCCAGCACCACCGCGCCGTCTTGCGCCACCTGCGCCAAATTGCGCTGGGTGGCGGGGTGCGCCCACATCTCGCGGTTCATGGCGGGTGCTAGCAGCAGCGGCACGCTGTCTTGCGGGCGCGCAAGGCACAGCAGGCTGAGCAATTCGTCCGCTCGCCCCTGCGCCAGCCGCGCCACAAAGTCCGCACTGCACGGCGCAATCACGATGGCATCGGCTTCGCGGCTCAGGTTGATGTGCGGCATGTTGTTGGGCTCGCGCGCGTCCCACTGCGAGCCATACACCGCGCGCCCTGAGAGGGCCTGCATGGTGACGGGCGTCATAAAGTGCTCGGCGGCTTCGGTCATCACCACCTGCACGGTGGCGCCCTCTTTGGTCAGCAGACGGCACAGCTCGGCCGACTTGTAGCAAGCCACGCCGCCGCTGAGCCCCAAAACAATGTGTTTACCAGCAAGTTCATTCATGGCGTGCAATTTAGCAGAGGCACAGGGCTGCCCAGCCGTGCGGGCATTGGGGTGCCTCCTATAATCCCGCTTTCCCACCACCAACACTTGACATGACCAAATTTGTCTTCGTCACCGGCGGTGTGGTGTCTTCCCTGGGCAAGGGAATCGCCTCCGCCTCCCTTGCCGCGATCCTCGAATCGCGGGGACTTAAAGTCACCCTCATCAAG
>JAGNUJ010000176.1 GCA_017987055.1 Giesbergeria sp. | reverse complement strand
CGCCTGATTCACCACGACTACATCGCCCCCGAGGGTTTTGCTTCCCCTGTCATCGCCGTCCACAAAGCCTCGACAGTGATTTTTCCCAGCGTCGCTGCCATGCGCTCGCGCCAGTGGAAAAACAAAAGCAGCTACACCTACGGCTTGCACGGCACGCCCACCACCTTCACCTTAGAAGAGCGCTTGTGCTCCCTTGAAGGCGGCCTGCATTGCGTGCTGGTGCCCAGCGGTTTGGCAGCCATTGCCAACGTCTCGCTGGCGCTGCTGAAAACCGGCGACGAAGTACTGATTCCCGACAACGCCTACGGCCCGAACCAATCGATGGCGCAAGCGACGCTGGCGCAGTTTGGCATTCGCCATGCGCTGTATGACGCGATGGATGTGGCGGACTTGGCCGCCAAGATAACTCCGGCGACACGCTTGGTCTGGCTAGAAGCGCCGGGCTCAGTGACGATGGAGTTTCCTGATTTGCCAGCAATGGTGCGCCTGTGCCGTGCGCGCGGCGTGACTACGGCGCTGGACAACACGTGGGGCGCTGGCTTGGCGTTTGCGCCATTTGATTTGACCGGCGACGCCAGCTATGACTTGGGCGCTGACATTTCTATCCACGCGCTGACCAAATACCCCAGCGGCGGCGGCGATGTGCTGATGGGCAGCGTCATAACGCGCAGCCCTGCACTGCACCGCAAAATTCAAGAGCTGCACATGCACCTGGGCTTGGGCGTCGGTGCCAACGACGCTGAAGCCGTGCTGCGCTCGCTGCCCAGCATTGCGCTGCGCTACCGTGCCCACGACGTAGCGGCGCGCACATTGGCACATTGGCTACAGCAGCAAAGCCCAGTGGTACAAGTACTGCACCCAGCGCTGCCCGATGCACCCGGCCACGCGAACTGGCAAGCGCTGTGCGGCGCGGCCAACGGTGGTGACGGCGCAGCGGCGGGCTTGTTCAGCGTGGTCATCGATGCGCGCTACAGCCAAGCGCAGGTCGATGCGTTTTGCGATGCGCTGCAACTGTTCAAACTGGGCTACAGCTGGGGCGGGGCGATGAGCTTGGTCGTGCCGTATGACTTGGCCGCTATGCGCCAGCAACCAGCGGCGCAAGTGCAGCCGGGTACGGTGGTGCGTTTTTCGATTGGCTTAGAAGCTGTAGACGACTTGCAGCGCGATTTGGCGCAAGCGCTAGAGCGGGCTTTTGGAGCGCTGCAACCCACTCAGTAACAAGGCAAGTAGCGGCGCAGGTAAGGTCGCAAAGCAATTGGCCAGCAGACCAAGCTGTTACAGTGCCCGATCACTTTGGAGACCTTACACCTTGGCCACACCTAATTACGGATACGAAAAGCGCCAGCGCGAGCTGGCCAAAAAGAAGAAAAAAGAAGACAAGCTGCGTGCTAAAGCCGCCCCGCAGCGGCCCGATGCTCACACCGAGCCCGGCCAAGACAACGATCCCGCGCCGCAAGCCCAGGAAGGCGAGAGCAGCCAGTCGGGTTGATGGCTTTTACCCCTCACCAATTTTTATCCCTCGGTCAGCGCAGCAGCGGGCGCAGCGCTGGCCAAACGTTATCGAGCATCTGCGGATGCGCCTTGGCCAGCGGGTGAATGCCATCGGCCTGAAACCACGCCGTGGCGTCTTGCCGGTCGGCCACCCCCTTGAGCAAAAACGGCACCAGTGCCGTTTTATTTTTTTGTGCCACTGAGACAAACAATTGCGCAAACTGCTCGGCGTACTGCCGACCATAGTTCGGCGGCACCTGCATCCCCAGCAACAGCACTTTGGCGCCCGCTTTTTGCGCCGCTTGCGCCATCGCCGACAAATTGTCTTGCGTGTTTTTGAGCGGCAAGCCGCGCAAAGCATCGTTGCCGCCCAGCTCAATCACCAATACGGTCGGCCGGTGCTGCTTGAGCAACGCCCCCAGCCGCGCCCGTCCACCCGACGTGGTGTCGCCGCTGATGCTGGCGTTAATGACCGAAGCGGCGATTTTTTCTGCGGATAAGCGTTTTTCCAGCAACGCCACCCAGCCAGTGCCGCGCACCAAACCATATTCCGCACTCAGCGAATCGCCCAGCACCACAATGCGCGGTTGTGCGGCGGGCTTTTTGCTGCTCTGCGCCCATGCTGGCACAGCGCTGGCAAAAGCTGCGGCGCTGACCAGCCGTACAAAATCACGTCGATCCATGTTTTCAGCGTTCTTATTCAAACTACAAGGCCTTTCATGAGCGAACCTTCTGCACCGTTGATTGCGGTCGAGCATGTCTATAAATCTGTCACCGACTCCACCGGCACGCTGGATATTTTGCGGGATATTGATTTTCAGCTAGCGCCTAAGGAAACCGTGGCGATTGTGGGTGCGTCTGGCTCGGGTAAAAGCACGTTGCTGTCCATCATTGCCGGGCTGGACACGCCCACGCGCGGCACGGTGCGTCTGGCCGGGCAAGACCTGTTTGCGCTGGACGAAGATGGCCGCGCCGCGTTGCGAGCGCAAAAAATCGGCTTTGTCTTTCAGAGCTTTCAGCTGATGGGCAACTTGACGGCATTAGAGAACGTGATGCTGCCGCTCGAATTGGCCGACCGGCGCGATGCGCGCAAGGCTGCCACCGAAATGCTCGCCCACGTCGGCTTGGGTCAGCGCATGCACCATTACCCCAAAGTGCTCAGCGGCGGCGAGCAACAGCGCGTGGCGCTGGCACGCGCCTTTGTCGTGCAACCCGCCGTGCTGCTGGCCGACGAACCCACCGGCAGCTTGGACTTTGCCACTGGCGAAACCATCATGCAGCTGATGTTTGACTTGAACCGCGAGCAAGGCACGACGCTGGTGCTGGTGACGCACGACCGCGCCATTGCCCAGCGCTGCGAGCGCGTCATCACCATCGAAGCCGGTCAGGCGCGCGATTCACAGTGAATCAAGCCGCAAATTAACAGTGTTTTAGGCCTCTAGCCCTTTAAACACATGCGCTAGCAGCTATTATTTTTGATTAGCGCGCCAACTTGCGCTCCGCCGCGCGGCAGGCCACAGCGGTGAACAACACGTCGGTGGACGAGTTAAGCGCCGTCTCCGCCGAGTCTTGCAAGATGCCAATGACAAAACCAATCGCCACCACCTGCATGGCGACATCGTTAGAGA
>JAGNUJ010000058.1 GCA_017987055.1 Giesbergeria sp. | reverse complement strand
CCGCCGATGCGGTTGGCTTCCAAAATCAAGGCGACCGGGTCGTCGTACTCGACGCCGTTGAGCGCCACCGGCTGGCCTTCTTCAAAGCGCACCGAGACTTCTTCGGCCTTGACGGCGACGTCGTCTTTCCAAAAAGCCACGCCCATGATGGGGTTGACGATGCGGATGCCGCTGCTTAAAAACTCAAGGTCTTTGGCCTCGTGCGTCGCGCCCAGCATGTTGGAATCGGTGCTGTAGGCCTTTTCGGCGCTCATCTTGTAGCCAAAGCCGTGCTCGGTCATAAAGGCCGACATTTCAGCGCGCCCGCCCAGCTCGTCAATGAACAGCTGGTCCAGCCACGGCTTGTAGATTTTGAGCTGCGGGTTGGTCAGCAGGCCGTAGCGGTAAAAGCGCTCGATGTCGTTGCCCTTGTAGGTGCTGCCGTCGCCCCAGATGTGGACGTCGTCTTCCTTCATGGCGGCGACCAGCATGGTGCCGGTGACGGCGCGCCCCAGCGGCGTGGTGTTGAAGTAGGTGACGCCCGCAGTGCTGACGTGAAAGGCACCGGCTTGCAGCGCGGCAATGCCTTCGTGGGCCAGCTGGGTGCGGCAGTCGATCAGGCGGGCTTTTTCAGCGCCGTATTCCATCGCTTTGCGCGGAATTTCGCCGTAGTCCGGCTCGTCGGGCTGGCCGAGGTTGGCGGTGTAGGCGTAGGGCTGGGCGCCCTTGAGCTTCATCCACAGCAGTGCGGCGCTGGTGTCCAGGCCGCCCGAGAAGGCAATGCCGACTTTTTCGCCGACGGGGAGATTTTGCAGAATGGTGGACATGAAATCTTTCTTAAAAAGAATAGCTGCTAGCGCTTGCTATGTAAGGGCTAGAGGCCAAAAACACTAAAAATTTGGTATGGGTCGCCGCCAATATCAGCCGTAGTGGCAGATGTAGTGGTAAGCGTTGGCCACACGGATGTCGAACTTCGAGTTGCCGGGGACGCTGAATTGGTCGCCCGGCTGGCTGGTCAGCCAAGTGTCGCTGCCGTCCAAGCGGTACTCGCAGCTGCCGGCGACGCATTCCATGATCTCGGGCGCGCCGGTGCCAAAGGTCAGCGCAGCGGACAGCACCACGCCGACCGATTTTTTGGTGCCGTCGGGATAAGTGAGGCCGTGGCTGACGCACTTGCCGTCAAAGTACACGCTGGCTTGGGTGGTGACGGAGACGCCGTCTATGCTTTCGGTGATTTTGGTGGTCATTCAGGTAAGTGCGCGAAGCAGCAAAGACAAACTGGCAATTTTAGGCCACGGGTGCGGGTGCGCTGGGCGCACCAAAGAGCCTCGAGGGCTGTTGCCAAGTCGCCTGTTTTGGTTAACGCCAGCTTTGGCGCGGGCCGCTGCGGTAGGCGTTGTCATCGATGATGACCGCCGGGCTGACGTAGCGCGGCGAGTTTGGGTAGGGCTGCTGATACGGCTGGTATTGCGAATCAGGGTAGTTGTTCGATTCCGCCGGTGAATAGGTCAGGCCATAGGCGTCTGGTTGGCTGTCTTGGACGGGTTGCACTTGCACGGCAATGGTGGTGCCGGGGTGACGCGACATTTGTGTGGTGTATTGCCGCCCGGCAAATTCATAAACCACGTTGTAGCCGACAGTGCGGTTTTCGTAAAAAGTCTCGGTGTGGCAGCGCTGCACGTTTTGGTATTGCGGCTTGCCGTTGCCTTCGATTTGGTTGCCCAGCAGTGCGCCGCCAATCACGCCCAGTGCCGTGGCTGCGGCGCGGCCACTGCCGCCGCCGATGGCATTGCCGACTGCGCCGCCAGCCACTGCGCCCAGCACTGCGCCGCCGCCCGTGGTTTGCTGGCCGGTGTAGACGGTTTGGTTGTCACACACCTGCTGGGGCATGCCCACCTGCTGCACGATGGGCGTGGCCGAGATGACGCGGGCGCGCTCTTGTGCGCTGGCGATGGTGGCAGCGCCGGCCAGAAGGGCGAAAGCGCTGGAGCGGGCAATTTTTTGCAGAGAAGCTTGCATGGCAGTAGCCTTTTCAGTGGTGGGCAATCGGTGCAGATGAGGTGGGATTAGAACCGGTGTTTTCCAGTAGCTGCGTCCATACATCTGCGTCAAAACCGACGGTGATGCGGGTTTGCTTGCCGCGCCGCCATTCGACCACCGGGCGTTTGATGGCGCTGGTGTGCGTTTGCAGCAGGGCGCTGGCGCTGGTGGCGTCGCAGACGCCGGCTTGGGCGGCGGCGTCCAACTTGCGCCAAGTGGTGCCTTGGCGGTTGACGAGCTTTTCCCAGCCCGCATCGGCTATCCATTGCGCCAGCCGCTCGGCCGGTACGCCGTGTTTTTTGAAGTCGTGAAACTGGTATTGCACGCTGTGGGCGCTAAGCCAAGCGCGGGCTTTTTTCACGGTGTCGCAGTTGGCAATGCCGTACAGGATGATGTCAGGGTTAATCATGCTTCTTATCATGCGCCACGCTGGCACTGGGCGACAATAACGCCCTCTATGCACACCACTATTGACACCTTGGACGGCTGGCTGGCCCATTGCGAGCGCCTGCACCCGCAAACTATCGAGATGGGACTGGAGCGCGTCAGCGAAGTCGCTCGCCGCATGGCGCTGCACTTTGACTGCCCGGTCATCACCGTCGCCGGCACCAATGGCAAAGGCTCGACCTGCGCCATGCTTGAAGCCGTGGCGCGCGAGGCGGGCTATCGCACCGGGGTGTACTCCTCGCCGCACTTGGTGCATTTTGAAGAGCGCTGCCGCCTGCGCGGTGAATCGGTAGAAGCAGCAGATTTGATAGCACACTTTGCAGCGGTGGAGAGCGCTAGAACCCAAAACGGCCAAGATTTGTCGCTGAGCTATTTTGAGTTCACCACCTTGGCGATTTTGCGTTTGCTCAGCCAAGCGCCGCTGGATGTGGTGATTTTGGAAGTCGGCTTGGGCGGGCGCTTGGACGCCACCAACATCATCGACGCCGATTGCATGGTGATTACCAGCATTGACGTCGATCACGTCGAATACCTCGGCCCCGACCGCGAGAGCATTGGCCGCGAAAAGGCCGGCATCATGCGCACCGGCAAGCCCGTCATCGTCAGCGATCCCGTGCCGCCGCAGAGCGTCATTGACCATGCGCTGGAAATCGGTGCCGACCTGTGGCGCTTTGGCCAAGACTTTAATTTTTCGGGCGACAAGCAGCAGTGGGCTTGGGCTGGACGCGGTCGGCGTTATGCCGGGCTGGGTTATCCGGCGCTGCGCGGAGCGAACCAGCTGATGAACGCCTCGGGCGCGCTGGCTGCGCTGGAGGCGCTGCGCGAGCGCCTTCCGGTGACGGCGCAGGCGGTGCGCAATGGCTTGGCGATGGTCGAGTTGCCGGGGCGCTTTCAAATCGTTCCGGGTCAGCCGGCACTGGTGCTGGATGTTGCGCACAACCCGCACTCTGTCGCGGCGCTGACCGCTAATTTGGACGCGATGGGCTACTTTCCGACCACCCACGCGGTGTTCGGTGCGATGACCGATAAAGAGCTCGGCCCGATGCTGGCCAAGGTAGCGCCGTTGGTCGATCGCTGGTATTTCACCGATTTGCCGACGGCGCGAGCGGCCACGGCGGCGGTGTTGCAGCAAAAATGGAATGCTTGGCAAATGGTGGCCGGCGGCCAGCGCGTTGTGCCCACCGCCATCTTTGCCAGTCCGCAAGAAGCACTGGATGCGGCCGTGGTTGCAGCCGACCCGGCTGATAGAATCGTTGTCTTTGGCTCGTTTTACACAGTGGGCGGCGTTTTATTGAATGGAACGCCGCGTCTGCACTCGAAGCACTTGGACTGACGGGCACGCACGGGTTTTTGCAACTTCATGGCATTTTTCAAGTTACGCTGGCCGGGTCAGAAGCGGCAAGACGATAAGTCGACTCAACCGTCGCGTGCACAGCACACCGAGAACGTTGATGTCATGCGCCGCCGCGCCCGGCATCGCCTCATTGGTGCTGGAGTGCTGGTATCGCTGGGTGTGATTGGTTTTCCGATGTTGTTTGACACGCAGCCGCGCCCCATTCCAGCTGATATTCCTATTGAAATTCCAGATCGCAATCGCGTTGAGCCGTTATTGAGTCCTGATGGCACGCCTTCGGCGGTGGCGCAGGCACCCACCAGTCGCGCAGCGAATGTGGCCAGTCTGTCGGTCGGTGAAGAGGTGATTGATGCGCCTTCGGTGCGCAAACCAGTGCCGCCGCCTGAGCCCAAGCCCGAACCAAAACCTGCCCCAAAGCCGGAGCCAAAACCTGTACCGAAACCTGAGCCGAAGCCGGAACCTAAACCGTTGCCCAAGCCTGAACCTAAGCCAGAGTCGCCCAAACCACAGCCGTCCCGCAGCGATGAGGCTGCGCGTGCGCGTGCGTTGCTCGAAGGCCGCGCGCCGCCACCGCCAACACCTGCGCCAGCCCCGACTGGCGCAGGGCAAGAAGGCCGCTTCATCGTGCAAGTCGGCGCGTTTGCCGATGTAGAAAAAGCCCGCGAAGCCCGTCAAAAAGTCGAGCGCGCTGGTCTGAAGACCTACACCCAAGTCGTTCAGACCGCCGACGGTAAGCGCATCCGTGTGCGCGTCGGGCCACTGCCTAACCGCGCTGAGGCTGAAAAAGCCGCAGCGCGCATCCGGGCAGCCGATTTGCCTGCAGCCATCCTGACTTTGTAAAACCCCCGTGCCCGCTATGGCTGCGCTGGATTTAATTTTTGTAGCAGTGCTACTGCTCTCGATACTGCTGGGCGCTTGGCGCGGGCTGGTGTTTGAGGTGTTGTCGGTGCTGAGCTGGGCGGCGTCGTTTGTGCTGGCGCAGTGGTTTGCAGTCGATATGGCCGCGCTGCTGCCGCTGGACGCTTGGCCCGATGCCGGACGCTATGCCGCTGGTTTTGCTGCGGTGTTTGTCTTGGCCTTGTTTGCTTGTGGCTTGGTGGCGTCGCTGGCTAAAAAACTGGTTGAGGCGACCGGCCTGCGCCCTGTTGACCGAACCCTGGGTGCGTTGTTTGGCGTGCTGCGTGCGGGGCTTATTTTGCTGGTCATCGCCGTGTTAGCGCAGTTAACGCCGTTGCATCAAAGTGATTTGTGGCGCACATCAAGTGGTGCGCCGTGGCTGTCGGTGGTTTTGCAAGAGCTAAAGCCAGCGCTCTCAGTCGTTTCAGAAGAATTTGGCAGATATCTGCCGTCATAAAAGGGTTGTTATGTGTGGAATCATTGGCGTCATCAGTAGCGCCCCGGTTAACCAATTGATTTATGACGCGCTGCTGTTGTTGCAGCACCGCGGCCAAGATGCTGCGGGCATCGTCACCCAGCAAGGGCGCAAGTTCTTCATGCACAAGGCCAAAGGCATGGTGCGCGACGTGTTTCGCACGCGCAATATGCGGGCGCTGCCGGGCAGTGCTGGTTTGGGGCAAGTGCGTTACCCGACAGCGGGCAATGCCTTCAGCGAAGAAGAAGCTCAGCCGTTTTATGTCAACGCACCGTTTGGCATCGTGATGGTGCACAACGGCAACCTGACCAATGCACAAAGCCTGCGTTCTGAGCTGTTTTTGACCGACCACCGCCATACCAACACCGACAGCGACTCTGAAGTGCTGCTCAACGTGTTTGCCCATGAGTTGGATTTGGCCACGCGCGGCGCTGTACTGCGCACTGAAAATATCTTTGCTGCGGTGCGCGCCGTACACCAGCGCGTGCGCGGCTCGTATGCCGTGGTGGCGCTGATCGCTGGCCACGGTTTAGTGGCCTTTCGCGACCCGCACGGCATCCGTCCGCTGGGCATGGCGCGCAGCGCCGATGGTGCCGTCATGGTTGGCAGCGAGTCGGTGGCGCTGGAAGGCACCGGCCATGTGTTCGAGCGCGATATTGCGCCGGGCGAGGCGGTGTTCGTTACGCTCGACGGTCAAGTCCACGCCCAGCAGTGCGCCGACGCGCCCAAGCTGCAGCCGTGCATTTTTGAATATGTTTATCTGGCGAGACCAGACTCGGAGATGGACGGTATCTCGGTCTACCAAGCGCGCTTGAACTTGGGCGAATCGCTGGCCAAGCGCGTGGTCTCCACCGTGCCGCCGAGTGAGATTGACGTGATCATTCCTATCCCCGAATCCAGCCGCCCCAGTGCCACGCAATTGGCGCACTTGCTGGGCGTGCCGTACCGCGAAGGTTTCGTCAAAAACCGCTATGTCGGCCGCACTTTCATCATGCCGGGCCAAGGCGTGCGCAAAAAATCGGTGCGTCAAAAGCTCAATGTGATTGCCAGCGAGTTCAAAGGCCGCAACGTGCTGCTGGTGGATGACTCCATCGTGCGCGGCACTACCAGCCGCGAAATTGTGCAGATGGCGCGTGACGCCGGTGCGCGCAAGGTCTATCTGGCCAGCGCTGCGCCGCCGGTGCGCTTCCCCAACGTCTATGGCATTGATATGCCAACCAGTAGCGAGCTGGTGGCGCACAACCGCACCATTGAAGAAATCCGCGAATCGATTGGCTGCGACGCGCTGATTTATCAAGACGTCGAAGGTATGAAAAAAGCCATTGGCTCCCTCAATCCCAAGCTCGACGGTTTTGATGCCTCCTGCTTTGACGGCATCTACGTCACCGGCGACATCACCGCTGCAGACATTGAGCGCATGAACGAAGGCCGCGTGGCCGGTGTTGAGGACGAAGAAGACACTTCGCGTTTGGCTTTGCCCAACGCACAAGAGGCGTAAAGCGAGGTGCACCGTATGAGCGACGCTGTCCACCGCGAACTTCCCTCCGGCCTGCACCCCGATACGCTGGCGGTGCGCCAGTCGGTGCCGCGCAGCCAGTACGGCGAACATTCCGAAGCGCTGTACCTGACCAGCAGCTTTGTCCAGCCCGATGCTGCTACGGCGGCGCGCCGTTTTGCGGGCGAAGAAGACGGCTACACCTACTCGCGCACCTCGAACCCGACGGTGACGGCATTTGAGCAGCGCTTGGCGGCGCTCGAAGGTACCGAGTCAGCGATTGGCACGTCCAGCGGCATGTCGGCCATTTTGTTGCTGTGCTTGGGCCTGCTCAAGGCCGGCGACCATGTGGTGTGTTCGCAGTCGATGTTTGGTTCGACCATGAACCTGATTGGCAAAGAGTTTGCGCGCTTTGGTGTGCAGTCCACCTTTGTGCCGCAAACCGACGCCAGCGCATGGCAGGCCGCTATGCGTCCCGAAACCCGCTTGCTGTTTGCCGAGACGCCGACCAACCCGCTGACCGATGTGTGCGACATCCAAGCGCTGGCCGACATAGCCCATGCCGCTGGCGTGTTGCTGGCGGTGGACAACTGCTTTGCTTCGCCCGCATTGCAGCGCCCAGCAGCCTTCGGCGCTGATTTGGTGATCCATTCCGGCACCAAGTTTCTGGATGGCCAGGGCCGCGTGATGGCCGGGGCGGTGTGCGGTCCACGCGCGCTGATTGACGATGTGTTGGCGCCGCTGATCCGCAGCGCCGGCATGAATTTGGCGCCGTTCAATGCTTGGGTAGTGCTCAAGGGCATGGAGACGCTGTCGATTCGCATGAAGGCGCAAAGCGCATCGGCACTGGTTTTGGCGGAGTGGCTAGAAGCCCACCCTGCCGTGTCCCGGGTGTATTACCCCGGCCTGCCATCGCACCCGCAGCATGCACTGGCGATGCGCCAGCAGTCGGGTTTGGGAGGTGCAGTGGTAGCGTTTGATGTGCGCGCTCCTGACGCCGTGGGTGCGCGCAGCCGCTCTTTCCATGTGATTGACAGCACCCGGGTGTGCAGCATCACCGCCAACTTGGGCGACACCAAAACCACCATCACCCACCCCGCCAGCACTTCGCACGGACGCCTGAGCGAAGCGCAGCGCCAAGCCGCGGGCATTGGCCAAGGGCTGATTCGCGTGGCGGTGGGTTTAGAACATATTGACGATTTGAAAGCCGACCTCGCACGGGGTTTGGATACCTTGCCATGACTGAAAACAATACTGCTGTGCCGTTGAAGGTGCGCACGCGCTTTGCGCCATCGCCCACCGGCTTCATCCATTTGGGCAACATCCGCTCGGCGCTGTACCCGTGGGCGTTTGCCCGCGCTACCGGTGGCGATTTCATCTTGCGCATAGAAGACACCGACTTAGAGCGCTCGACCCAAGCGGCGGTCGATGTTATTTTGGAAGGCATGAGCTGGCTGGGTATGGATCCAGACGAGGGCCCGTTCTACCAAATGCAGCGCATGGATCGCTACAAAGAAGTGCTGGCGCAGTTGCAAGCCGCTGGCCATGTTTACCCTTGCTACACCAGTATGGCTGAGCTGGACGCCCTGCGCGAAGCGCAAATGGCCGCCAAAGAAAAGCCGCGTTACAACGGCACGTGGCGCCCGGAACCCGGCAAAATTTTGCCGCCGGTGCCTGCTGGCGTTCAGCCAGTGCTGCGCTTCAAAAACCCGCAAGGCGGCTTAGTGGCGTGGGACGACAAGGTCAAAGGCCGCATTGAGATTCGCAACGACGAGTTGGACGACTTGGTGATTGCCCGCCCCGACGGCACGCCAACCTACAACTTCTGCGTGGTGGTGGACGATATCGACATGGCGATCACCCACGTGATTCGCGGTGACGACCACGTCAACAACACGCCGCGCCAAATCAACATCTTTGAAGCGCTGGGAAAAACGCCGCCCATCTACGCCCATTTGCCCACGGTGCTGAACGAGCAGGGCGAAAAGATGAGCAAGCGCAACGGTGCCAAACCAGTGACGCAGTACCGCGACGAAGGCTATCTGCCCGAAGCGATGGTGAACTACTTGGCGCGCCTTGGCTGGAGCCACGGCGATGACGAGATTTTTAGCCGCGAGCAATTTTTGCAGTGGTTCAACCTCGACCATCTGGGTCGCAGTGCCGCGCAGTTTGACGATGCCAAGCTGCGCTGGGTGAATGCCCAGCACTTGAAGGTGATGGACGACGACGCGCTGGCCGCACTGGTGGCGCCGCAGTTGAAAAAGCGCGGCATAGCCGCTGCCGATCTGGCCGATGGCCGTCTGCCGCGCATTTGCGCGCTGTTCAAGGACCGCTGTGACACCACGGTGGCGCTGGCCGATTGGGCGGCGGTGTTTTATGCCGATACCGTGCAGGCGGTGCAAGAAGAGCGCGACAAGCATGTCACGCCCGCTGCTTATCCGGCCTTGGATGCCTTGGTGCTTGCGCTGCAGGATTGCGCGTGGGACAAGGCTAGCATTGCTGCTTCTATCAAACAGGTGCTAACCGCGCAGAGCCTGAAAATGCCCCAGCTGGCCATGCCAGTGCGCGTGTTGGTCGCAGGCACGGCACATACGCCATCGGTCGATGCATTGCTCGAACTGATGGGAAAAGAAAAAGTTATCGCAAGATTGAAAAAACGCTAAAAAACCTGTCTATAATTCAAGGCTTAGCTGCTAACGACAAGCCCACAAATGCAAATCGTTAGTAACTGGGGGTATAGCTCAGCTGGGAGAGCGCTTGCATGGCATGCAAGAGGTCATCGGTTCGATCCCGTTTACCTCCACCAAAGTTTTTGTCAGTTCGGAAGTTCCAAGGTTTTGACCCCATCGTCTAGAG
>JAGNUJ010000005.1 GCA_017987055.1 Giesbergeria sp. | reverse complement strand
CTGAAAAACGAAACCATGCTGCTGCTAGGCGCCGGCCATTGTTTTCGCGACCATGTGCTGGAGGTGTGCCCTGAGTTTGCGCGCTATGGCAACCACAGCAGCAATAGCAATAGCAATAGCAATAGCAGCGGTAACAGCCACAACGAAGGCATTCGCAAGGCGTTTGAAGGCTCGTCGCTGGAAACCATCAAGCACATGGTGGCCGCCGGCATGGGCGTGACGCTGGTGCCGCGCTTGGCCGTGCCGCGCGAGGCGCTGCTGCCCGATGTGCGCCGCCGCCAAAGCGACGAGAGCCATATCCGCTACCTGCCGGTGTGCGAGAGCGACGGCAGCGCCCCGCCGCTGCGCCGCGTGGTGCTGGCGTGGCGGCGCAGCTTTACGCGCTACGAGGCGATTGCCGCGCTGCGCAACACCATTTACGCCTGCGAACTGCCGGGGGTCGCCCGGCTGTCATAATTTTTATTCCCATCCACCGGAGAAACACCATGGCTACTGCCCAAAAACCTGCCGCTAAATCATCTACCAAAGTCGCACCCAAAGCGCCTATTGGCAACGCCATCAACATCGGCATCAACGACAAAGACCGTGCGGCGATTGCCAAAGGCCTGTCGCACCTGCTGGCCGATACCTACACGCTGTACCTGACGACGCACAACTTCCACTGGAACGTCACCGGGCCGATGTTCAACACCCTGCACCTGATGTTTATGGGGCAGTACACCGAGCTGTGGAATGCGGTTGACCCGATTGCCGAGCGCATCCGCTCGCTCGGCCACGTTGCGCCGGGTTCTTATGCCGACTTTGGCAAACTGGCCAGTATTGCGGATGCGCCATCGCAGCCACCCAAGGCGCTGGACATGGTGCGCCTGCTGGTGCAAGGCCACGAGGCCGTCGCCCGCACCGCGCGCGAGCTGTTTCCCGTGGTCGAGAAGGCCGGCGACGAGCCCACCTGCGACCTGCTGACCCAGCGCATGACAGTGCATGAGCAAACCGCCTGGATGCTGCGCTCGCTGCTGGAAGATTGAGGCGCACCCGCAGCGCCCCCCCAATCAAGAAATCAAGACTTAATTACTTGAGTAAATTGGTTTTTTATTGAACGCAAAATTTAAGGCTGTGTGAAAATTTATTTCAGCCCACAGATATTCATTAATTAAAAACAAATGTTTGTGTGGTTTTTTCAATCATAGAAAGGGAGTTGATCATGGCCATTCAATTTTTGCGTGGGGCGCTCGGCGCCGTCTCCTGTGCTGCGGCGCTTTTGTGTGCCGCTCCTGTCATGGCACAAGAGCCAGTGCAGCCAATTACCCCGGCCAAAATCACCCACCCTGGCCAAGTTGAACTGGGTAAAAAACTGTGGTTTGACCCACGCTTGTCTAAGTCGGGCTTTATCTCGTGCAACTCCTGCCACAACTTGAGCATGGGTGGCTCAGATAACCTGAAAACCTCGATTGGCGACCGCTGGCAGCAAGGCCCGATTAACTCGCCCACGGTGCTCAATTCCAGCCTGAATTTGGCGCAATTTTGGGATGGCCGCGCCAAAGACCTGAAAGAGCAAGCCGGCGGTCCAATTGCCAACCCCGGCGAAATGGCATTTACCCACGAGCTTGCTATTGATTTGCTGCGTTCGATTCCGCAATATGTCCAAGAATTTAAAGCCGTTTTTGGCCACGACAAATTAACCATTGCCGAAGTCACTACCGCCATTGCCGCGTTTGAAGAAACCTTGGTCACCCCCAATTCGCGTTTTGATCAGTGGCTCAAAGGCGATAAAAAGGCCTTGAAGAATGACGAGTTGGCTGGCTATAAGCTGTTTAAAGACAGTGGCTGCGTCGCTTGCCACAATGGCCCCAACTTGGGCGGCAACTCGTTCCAAAAAATGGGCATCGTCGAGCCCTACAAAACCACTAACGCCGCTGAAGGCCGCTTTGCTGTCACCGGCAACGATGCCGATCGCTTCAACTTTAAAGTGCCGACGCTGCGCAACGTCGAGCTGACTTACCCCTACTTCCACGACGGCTCAGCTGACACTTTGGCGCAAGCGGTGGACGTGATGGGGCGCCTGCAATTGGGGCGCAAATTCTCGGACGATGAGAACGGCAAAATCGTCGCTTTTCTGAAAACCCTGACCGGCGATCAGCCGCAAATGACGCTGCCGATCTTGCCGCCATCGAGCGACAAGACCAAGCGCCCGCAGCCGTTTGATTGAGCTGGCTGCTTTGCGCCTGCGGTAAAGTGCTTGCTCTGACCGGCCTTCGTGGCCGGTTTTTGTTTTTTCCTTCCCCTTTGTTGGCATGACCACTTCCGCGCGCAGCCATGCATCTCGTTTCTCTCTGTACCTTGATTTGATTCGCTGGAACCGTCCCGCTGGCTGGCTGGTGCTGATCTGGCCGACGCTGAGCGCGCTGTGGCTGGCAGCGGACGGCTTTCCGGGTTGGCATTTGCTGCTTGTGTTTGCGCTGGGCACCATCTTGATGCGCAGCGCCGGTTGCTGCATCAACGACGTCGCCGACCGCGACTTTGACCGCCACGTCAAGCGCACGGTGCAGCGGCCGATTACTTCGGGGCAAATTTCCGTCAAAGAGGCGCTGGCCGTGGGCGCGGTGCTGGCGCTGCTGGCGCTGGCGCTGGTGTTGACGACGACGTGGGCGGCGGTGGCGTGGTCGGTGCCGGCGCTGCTGGTGACGGTTCTTTACCCGTTCACCAAGCGCTTTTTTGCCATGCCGCAGGCGGTGCTGGGCATTGCGTTCAACTTTGGCATCTTGATCGCTTTTGCCGCCGTGCAAGGCCGGGTGCCGGCGCTGGCCGGTTGGCTGTGGCTGGGCAATTTGTTCTGGGTGCTGGCCTATGACACCGAATACGCGATGGTCGACCGCGACGACGATTTGAAGCTGGGCATGCGCACCTCGGCCATCACGTTGGGGCGTTGGGATGTCGCTGGCGTGGTGCTGTTTTATCTGCTGTTTATGGCGTTTTGGGCTGTAGCCCTTGCACCGCTTGCGCTAGGCGCTCTGTTTTATATAGCGATGGCGCTGGTTTTGGCGCAGGTGGTGTGGCACTGGACGCTGATTCGCCAGCGCACCCGCGAGGGCTGCTTCAAGGCGTTTCGCGAGAACCATTGGATTGGTTTTACGCTGTTTGCCGGTATTGCGCTGAGTCACGCGCTGCGGTGATTGGTGGCAGCGTATTTAATTTGATAGCTGCTAGCGCTGGTGTTTAAAGCAATTGAAGGCATTTTGTATCTGAAAGCCTTTAAATAAAAGCGCTAGCAGCTATGGTTTTATTTAGGTGCCGAACTCATCGCCCAGCTCTCGCGCCCGGTTTTGGGCGGCGCGCAGGGCGTTTTGCAGGTGCTGGCCGAGGTGATCGGCCTCCATTGACTGCAGCGCGGCATACGTTGTGCCGCCTTTGGAGGTGACGCGCTGGCGCAGCACGGCGGGCGATTCGTTCGAGCGCCGCGCCAATTCCGACGCGCCGACAAACGTGCCCACCGCCAGCTGGTGGGCTTGCGCGGCAGACAGCCCCATATCGACGCCGGCCTGCGCCATCGCCTCCAGAAAATAAAACACATACGCCGGCCCCGAGCCCGATAGCGCGGTGACGGCGTCGAGCTGCACTTCGTCCTCGACCCACAGCAATTGGCCGGTGGGCGAGAGCACTTGCTCGACCTGCTGGCGCTCAGCCGTGCTGATGCTGGGGCGGGCGTACAGCGCCGTCATGCCTTGGCCAATCAGCGCCGGCGTGTTGGGCATGGCGCGCACGATGCGCTCGCTGCCCAGCCACGCCACCAAGCTGCTGCTGCGGATGCCAGCGGCAACGCTCAAATGCACCGCGCCCGGAGTGAACGGGCGCACCTGCGCGGCGGCGTCTTTGAAGGTTTGTGGCTTGACCGCCCAGACCACCAACGCCGCGCGCGACAACTGTGCGCCAGCCTCGGCTTGGGCGCTGAGGTTGTACTGCAGCTGCAGCGCAGCGCGGGCTTGGTCCCACGGCTCGACCACTTCGATGTGGCTGGGCGACATCCCTTGGCGAATCAGCCCGCCAATGATGGCGCTGGCCATGTTGCCGCCGCCGATGAAGGCGATGACGGGAGCGGAGGTGGCAGATGTAGCAAGGTGAGGCATGGCAATGGTGGACAGAAACGAAGAAAGCGCTGATGGTAGCGAGCGGCTGCCGCGGTGTACTGGCCAAGGCAAGGCCGGCTTTTTCTGAAAATAACAGTCAAAACTGCCTCTAGACCAATAGATACGTGCGCTAGCAGCTATCAATTTAATAAATATCGGCGTTGATGTATGGTTTTTGGTGTGCTTACAGCGGCCAAGCGTTGCTTGGATGGCATAGTATTTGCTGTCATCTGCCCGGAAAATCGCGAAAAATGATTGACGAGGCATTGACATTTTGGCAAAATAGCCGGCTTCGCTTGTAAAAAGTGAAGTCTCTGCCCAGCAGGAAGCAGTGCAAATGGTTTGCGCTGTGGACGACGGGCCCAAGACTGACTGGCTGATTGGCAGCCCTTGAGAAGTTCTCTGGGGCCGTTTGTCATCTGGTGCAAGTTGGGAATACATACATGATCCAGACAGAAACTCGGTTAGACGTTGCCGACAACACCGGCGCGAAGTCCGTCCTGTGCATCAAGGTGCTGGGTGGCTCGCGTCGTCGTTACGCCAGCGTGGGTGACATCATCAAGGTGAGCATCAAAGAAGCCGCACCGCGTGGCCGCGTCAAAAAAGGCGAGGTCTACAGCGCTGTGGTGGTGCGTACTGCCAAAGGCATCCGCCGCGGCGATGGTTCGCTCATCAAATTCGATGGCAACGCTGCGGTGTTGCTCAATGCAAAGCTGGAGCCGATCGGCACCCGTATCTTTGGACCGGTGACGCGCGAGCTGCGCACCGAAAAGTTCATGAAGATCGTGTCCTTGGCTCCTGAAGTTCTCTAAGGACAGCGCGATGAACAAGATTCGCAAGGGCGACGAAGTTATCGTCCTCACCGGGCGCGACAAAGGCAAGCGTGGCGTAGTTGCGCTGCGTAAAGATGACTCCCACCTGGTGGTGGAAGGCATCAACTTAGTCAAAAAGCACGTCAAGCCAAACCCTATGAAGGGTACAACCGGCGGCATCGTGGAAAAGGCTATGCCTATCCATCAATCCAACGTGGCAATTTTTAACGCTGCTACGGGCAAGGGCGACCGCGTCGGTATCAAGCTGCAGGCTGATGGTAAGCACATTCGTGTGTTCAAGTCCAACGGCGCTGAAGTTAAGACCGCCTAAGGAGCAATAAATGGCACGACTCCAAAAACACTACCGCGAAAAAATCGCCCCTGCTCTGATGGAGCAGTTCGGCTACACCTCGCCGATGCAGGTTCCGCGCCTGAGCAAAATCACCCTCAATATGGGTGTGAGCGAAGCCGTCGCTGACAAAAAAGTCATGGACAACGCCGTGGCTGACCTGACCAAAATCGCAGGCCAAAAGCCTGTGGTTACCTTGGCTAAGAAAGCTATCGCTGGTTTCAAAATTCGCGAAGGCCAGGCCATTGGTTGCATGGTTACCCTGCGCGGCGTACAGATGTACGAATTCCTCGATCGTTTCGTTACCGTGGCTTTGCCGCGCGTGCGTGACTTCCGTGGTATCTCTGGCCGTTCTTTTGACGGTCGCGGCAACTACAACGTTGGCGTGAAAGAGCAAATCATCTTCCCTGAAGTTGAGTACGACAAGGTTGATGCCCTGCGCGGCCTCAATATCAGTATCACCACAACGGCTAAGTCGGACGAAGAGTGCAAAGCGCTGCTCGCCGGTTTCCGTTTTCCGTTCAAGAACTGAGGCAACGATGGCTAAAGTAGCTCTGATCCAACGTGAACTCAAGCGCAAGAATCTGGTAGAAAAGTACGCCGCAAAGCATACTGAACTCAAGGCCATTGCCACCGATGCCAAGCGCAGCGACGAAGAGCGTGAAGCAGCCCGTTTGGGTCTGCAAAAGCTCCCGCGCAACGCCAATCCGACGCGCCAGCGCAACCGTTGTGCCATCACCGGTCGTCCCCGCGGTACTTTCCGTCAATTCGGCTTGGCCCGCGCCAAGATCCGCGAACTGGCTTTTGCAGGCGACATCCCTGGTGTCACCAAGGCCAGCTGGTAAGCAGGCAGGAGAGATTAAACATGAGCATGAGTGATCCCATCGCTGACTTGCTGACCCGCATCCGCAATGCCCAAATGGTTTCCAAGGCCACCGTGGCGGTGCCATCTTCCAAAGTGAAGATCGCTATCGCCCAGGTGCTCAAGGACGAGGGTTACATTGACGGATTCGAAGTCAAGACCGAAGCTGGCAAGTCCCAAATTGAAATCGCCCTGAAGTACTACGCTGGTCGCCCAGTGATCGAGCGTATCGAGCGCGTAAGCCGTCCCGGCCTGCGTGTGTACAAAGGCCGAGACGCCATCCCCCAAGTCATGAATGGCCTCGGTGTGGCCATCGTCACCACGCCCAAGGGTGTGATGACCGATCGTAAAGCGCGCGCAACCGGTGTCGGTGGCGAAGTGCTTTGCTACGTGGCTTAAGTCGAGACATTGAGGAGTAACTGAAATGTCCCGTATTGCAAAAATGCCAGTCACCATTCCCGCAGGCGTGGATGTGTCGATTGAAGCTGCCCACATCAGCGTTAAAGGCGCTGGTGGTGCATTGACCCAGGCACAAAACGCCTTGGTCAAAGTCACTATGAACGAAGGCAAGGTCTCTTTTGAGCCAGCCAACGACTCCCGTGATGCCAATGCCATGAGTGGCACCATGCGCCAGCTAGTTAACAACATGGTGCAAGGTGTGAGTGCTGGCTTTGAAAAGAAGCTCACGCTGATTGGTGTGGGCTTCAAAGCCCAAGCCAATGGCGCTGTGCTGAACTTGGCTATCGGCTACTCGCATCCGGTCAACAAGACCATGCCTGCTGGTATCACCGTGGCTACGCCAACCCCCACTGAAGTAGTGATCAAGGGTGCTAACCGCCAAGTGGTTGGCCAGATCGCTGCTGAGATCCGCGCTATTCGTCCGCCTGAGCCTTACAAAGGCAAGGGTATCCGTTATACGGGCGAAAAAGTGGCGATCAAAGAGACCAAGAAGAAATAAGGAGCTGCAACATGTTGACCAAGAAAGAGCAGCGTCTTCGCCGGGCACGTCAAACCCGCATTCGCATTGCACAGCAAGGCGTGGCACGTTTGACAGTGAATCGTACGAACCTCCATATTTACGCTACGGTGATTTCCGGCTGCGGCACCAAAGTGATCGCTACTGCGTCCACTGCCGAAGCAGAAATTCGCCAATCGCTGGGTGGTGCAGGCAAGGGCGGCAACGCCGCTGCTGCGCAAATCATCGGTAAGCGCATCGCTGAAAAGGCCAAGGCCGCCGGCGTTGAGAAGGTTGCATTTGATCGTGCGGGCTTTGCCTATCACGGCCGCGTCAAGGCTTTGGCCGATGCTGCACGTGAAGCTGGCCTGCAGTTCTAAGCGGAACGGAATAAAAAATGGCTAAATTTCAACCCCGAGTCCAAGACGCAGGTAACGACGACGGAATGCGCGAGAAGATGATCGCGGTCAACCGCGTCACCAAAGTCGTTAAGGGCGGCCGTATCCTCGGTTTTGCTGCTTTGACCGTCGTTGGTGATGGCGAAGGCCGTGTCGGCATGGGCAAGGGCAAATCCAAGGAAGTGCCTGCTGCCGTGCAAAAAGCCATGGAAGAGGCTCGTCGCAACATGGTTAAGGTGTCGCTGAAGAACGGCACCATCCACCACCAAGTCACTGGCCACCATGGCGCAGCTTCGGTGATGATGGCTCCGGCACCTAAGGGTACCGGCATCATTGCTGGCGGCCCTATGCGTGCTGTGTTCGAAGTGATGGGCATGACGGACATCGTGGCCAAGAGCCACGGTTCTTCGAACCCTTACAACATGGTCCGTGCCACATTTGACGCGCTTACCAACTCCACCACCCCCGGTGCAGTGGCAGCTAAGCGCGGCAAATCGGTCGAAGACCTCTTCGTCTGATAGGAATTGTGACGATGACTACACAAGCAACCGTGAAAATCCAGTTGGTTCGCAGCCCGATTGGCACGCACACTTCCCACCGCGCCACTGTGCGTGGTTTGGGTCTGCGCAAGCTCAACAGTGTCAGCGAACTGCAGGACAGCCCTGAAGTGCGCGGCATGATTAACAAGATCAGTTATCTGGTCAAAATCCTCTGAGAGGTTGATGATGCAACTCAATACCATCAAACCCGCAGCCGGATCTAAGCACGCTCGCCGTCGCGTTGGTCGGGGCATTGGCTCCGGTCTGGGCAAGACAGCGGGTCGTGGCCACAAAGGTCAAAAATCGCGTTCGGGTGGCTACCACAAGGTGGGCTTCGAAGGCGGTCAAATGCCTTTGCAGCGCCGTCTGCCAAAGCGCGGTTTTAAATCGACCACGCTGAAATTCAACGCTGAAGTCACCCTGACAGCCCTAGGCCAACTTGGTCTTGCCGAAGTGGACATGCTAGTGCTCAAGCAGTCCGGTCTGGTTGGCCAATTGATCCGCGTGGTCAAGGTCATCAAGAGCGGTGAAATTAGCACTGCAGTCAAGCTTAACGGCATCGGTGCTACCGCTGGTGCAAAAGCTGCGATTGAAGCCGCTGGCGGCAGCATCGCCTGAATCTGTCTGAAGGAAAGCACCAGTGGCAACTAGCGCAGCTCAAATAGCAAAAACCGGTAAGTTTGGCGACTTGCGTCGTCGGCTGGTTTTTCTCTTGATGGCGTTGGTGATTTACCGTGTTGGGGCGCATATTCCTGTCCCTGGTATTGATCCAGCGCAGCTTCAGCAGCTGTTCAGTGGCCAGCAGGGCGGCATTCTGAACTTGTTCAATATGTTCTCGGGTGGGGCGCTGTCGCGCTTCACGGTGTTTGCATTGGGAATCATGCCGTACATCTCGGCATCGATCATCATGCAGCTCATGACCTACGCTGTGCCAACCTTCGAGCAGATGAAGAAAGAAGGCGAGTCGGGTCGTCGCAAAATCACGCAGTACACGCGTTATGGAACTTTGGCTCTGGCACTGTTCCAGTCGCTCGGCATTGCCGTGGCGCTGGAAAGCTCTGCTGGGCTGGTGTTGAACCCAGGTTTTGGCTTTCGCATGACGGCAGTCGTCAGTTTGACCGCAGGCACCATCTTTTTGATGTGGCTGGGCGAGCAAATCACTGAGCGTGGTTTGGGTAACGGTATCTCGATACTGATTTTTGCAGGTATCGCTGCTGGTTTGCCAAGCTCGATTGGTGGTTTGCTGGAGTTGGTGCGTACCGGTGCGATGAGCATCATTGCAGCTATCTTCATTGTCTTGGTCGTGGCGCTGGTTACCTATTTCGTGGTGTTTGTCGAGCGCGGGCAACGCAAAATTTTGGTGAACTATGCGCGCCGTCAGGTGGGCAACAAGGTGTATGGCGGCCAATCGTCTCATTTACCCTTGAAGCTCAATATGGCTGGTGTGATCCCACCGATCTTTGCATCTTCGATCATTTTGCTGCCTGCAACGGTGGTGAATTGGTTTAGTGCCGGTGAGTCGATGCGCTGGTTAAAGGACATCTCGGGTGCGTTGACTCCTGGTCAGCCAATTTACGTGATGTTTTATGCGGCTGCGATTATCTTTTTCTGCTTTTTTTATACCGCACTGGTGTTCAATAGTAGAGAAACGGCTGATAACCTGAAGAAAAGTGGTGCCTTCATTCCGGGTATTCGTCCGGGTGAGCAAACTGCGCGGTATATCGACAAGATTTTGGTGCGTTTGACGCTGGCAGGTGCGGTCTACATCACATTCGTGTGCTTGTTGCCTGAATTCATGATCCTGAAGTACAACGTTCCTTTCTATTTCGGTGGCACTTCGCTGTTGATTATTGTAGTGGTAACTATGGACTTTATGGCTCAAGTGCAAAACTACATGATGTCGCAGCAATATGAATCACTGCTGAAAAAAGCCAACTTCAAGGCAGGTGCTGCGGGTTGAGTCTGGGGTGTTGGCCGACGATCTGCAGATGAAAACCCATCTGCATGCTTCATGGGACAATGCAGGGTAGTCAAATTAACGTCCCCCGAAAATTCGCGGGCATCGTGTGTTGAGGTCAAGTTAACCAAAATACACGATAAGTTTTAGGAGAATGAAATGAGAGTCTCGGCTTCGGTCAAGAAAATCTGCCGTAACTGCAAGATCATCCGCCGCCACGGTGTGGTGCGTGTGATCTGCACTGACCAGCGCCACAAACAGCGCCAAGGTTGATTAGAAAAGTATTAGAGGACGCATATGGCACGTATCGCTGGCATCAATATTCCGCCGCATAAGCATGCTGAAATTGGCTTAACTGCCATTTTTGGTATCGGACGCACTCGCGCACGCAAAATTTGCGAAGCTTGCGGCATCGACTACTCCAAAAAGATCAAAGATCTGACGGACGGTGATCTCGAAAAAATTCGTGATTACATTGCTGAGTTCACCATTGAAGGTGATTTGCGCCGTGAGACAACAATGAATATCAAGCGTTTGATGGACATTGGTTGCTATCGCGGTTTCCGCCATCGCCGCGGTCTGCCGATGCGTGGTCAGCGTACCCGCACCAATGCTCGCACCCGTAAAGGTCCGCGCAAAGGTGCAGCGCAGCTGAAGAAATAAAGAGATTGAAAGAACCATATGGCTAAGTCTCCCTCCAACAGTGCTTCGCAGCGCGTCCGTAAGAAAGTTCGTAAGAACGTCTCCGACGGTATTGCACATGTGCATGCATCGTTCAATAACACAATCATCACCATCACTGACCGCCAAGGTAATGCTTTGGCATGGGCATCTTCTGGCGGTCAGGGCTTCAAGGGCTCGCGAAAATCCACTCCATTCGCAGCCCAAGTGGCATCCGAAGTTGCTGGTCGCGCCGCTATGGAGCAAGGCATCAAGAATATTGATGTTGAAATCAAAGGCCCCGGTCCTGGCCGCGAGTCTTCAGTTCGCGCTCTCGGTGCTTTGGGTATCCGCATCACGTCTATCTCTGATGTGACGCCGGTTCCGCACAACGGCTGCCGCCCACAAAAGCGCCGCCGCATCTAAATACATGAAGACCACCGCCGTCTGTGCCCGTGAAAACGCCGCAGACGGCTCCCGCAATCCTTTGCGGAAGATGACATAGAAAGATATTCAAGTGGCACGTTACCTAGGCCCCAAAGCCAAACTCTCCCGCCGTGAAGGCACTGACTTGTTCCTCAAAAGCGCGCGTCGCTCGATTTCGGACAAGGCTAAATTTGACACTAAGCCCGGCCAACACGGTCGCACTTCTGGTCAGCGCACCTCGGACTACGGTCTACAGCTGCGTGAAAAGCAGAAGGTCAAACGCATGTACGGCGTGCTGGAAAAGCAATTCCGTCGCTATTTTGAAGCTGCTGAGCGCAAAAAAGGTAATACTGGCGCCAACCTGATGGGTTTGCTGGAATGCCGTCTGGACAACGTGGTCTACCGCATGGGCTTTGGCTCGACGCGCGCTGAAGCACGTCAGCTGGTTTCGCACAAGGCAATTACCGTGAACGGTCAATCCGTCAACATCCCTTCGTACTTGGTCAAGGCGGGCGATGTGGTGGCGGTTCGTGAAAAATCCAAAGCACAAAATCGCATTGTTGAAGCCTTGCAATTAGCGCAGCAAGTCGGCCTGCCTGCTTGGGTTGAAATGGATTTGAGCAAGTCGCAAGGCGTGTTCAAGAAGGTTCCTGACCGCGATGAGTTTGGTGCTGACATCAACGAATCGCTGATTGTTGAGTTGTACTCGCGTTAATCGCCTCAGGCTTACGCCTAAATTTTCGACAAAACGTTCCTAAACCGCGAGGCATCGCGGTTTAGGCGCTTCACCAGCCTTACCGGTGTAACGAGCTGGGGGTATTGAGAGGAAGTCTGAATGCAAACAAATCTGCTAAAACCCAAGGCTATCAACGTAGAGCAGCTTGGCCATAACCGTGCCAAAGTCTCTCTGGAGCCGTTCGAGCGTGGTTACGGCCACACACTAGGCAATGCCATTCGGCGGATCTTGCTCTCGTCCATGGTGGGTTACGCAGCGACTGAAGTGACGATTGCAGGCGTTCTGCATGAGTATTCTTCGATTGATGGCGTGCAAGAGGACGTGGTCAACATTTTGTTGAACCTCAAGGGTGTGGTCTTTAAGTTGCACGGTCGCGGCGAAGTAACGCTCAGTTTGCGTAAAGACAGCGAAGGTGTTGTTACCGCCCGCGATATCCAGACCCCGCACGATGTCGAAATTGTCAACCCTGATCATGTGATTGCACATCTGTCGGCTGGTGGCAAGTTGGACATGCAGATCAAGGTAGAAGAAGGCCGTGGTTACGTGCCTGGCAGTATGCGCCGTCATTCGGATGAATCGACCAAGTCGATTGGTCGGATTGTGTTGGATGCATCGTTCTCCCCGGTTCGCCGAGTGAGTTACACCGTTGAGAGCGCTCGCGTTGAGCAGCGCACCGATTTGGATAAGCTGGTTCTCGAGATCGAAACTAACGGTGCCATCACGGCTGAAGATGCAGTACGCGCATCGGCCAAGATTTTGGTCGAACAATTGGCGGTATTTGCCCAGTTGGGCGATGGCGACTTGCCAGATTTTGGTGAGCGTGCGCCTGCCCGTGGCAACTCGACCTTTGACCCGATCTTGTTGCGTCCTGTTGATGAGTTGGAATTGACGGTACGTTCTGCCAACTGCCTCAAGGCCGAGAACATCTACTACATCGGTGATCTGATTCAGCGCACCGAGAACGAGTTGCTCAAAACGCCTAACTTGGGTCGCAAGTCGCTTAATGAAATCAAGGAGGTTCTCGCTTCGCGCGGTCTGACCCTTGGTATGAAGCTTGAAAACTGGCCGCCAGCTGGTTTGGATAAGCGTTAAGTTATAATTTTTGCCCCGCTAAGGGGAGTGCCTCGGGCAGTACCTGGTACGGCTGCACGATTTAACGATATATAAGGAAAAGCACCATGCGCCACGGACACGGACTCCGCAAACTTAACCGTACTAGCTCGCACCGCCTTGCGATGTTGCAAAACATGATGAATTCTCTGCTGCAGCACGAAGCCATCAAGACCACTTTGCCTAAAGCTAAAGAACTGCGCCGCGTAGTTGAGCCAATGATCACTTTGGCCAAGGTTGATACCGTTGCCAATCGCCGCTTAGCATTCAACCGCCTGCGCGATCGCGATATGGTCACCAAGTTGTTCAATGATTTGGGTCCTCGTTTCAATACGCGTCCCGGTGGTTACACCCGTATCTTGAAGATGGGCTTCCGCGTTGGTGACAACGCTCCTATGGCTCTGGTTGAGCTGGTGGATCGTGGTGCCGCAGCTGCAGAAGAAAATAATTCTACAGAAGCTTAAAAATAGGTTATACTTAATTCTTACCGCGCGATGGAGCAGTCTGGTAGCTCGTTGGGCTCATAACCCAAAGGTCGGAGGTTCAAATCCTTCTCGCGCAACCAATTTAAAAATCCCACCTTTTTAGGTGGGTTTTTTTTGGCCGTTTGATTTTGATAGATGGCTTTCTAGGCAAATGGGCGGCGCGTGCGCTATGGTGCTGCGTTCTCTGCCCCGCCTGTAGCTCCCTCAGAAAGCCCGCCTCTGTGACTATTCCTTTGATTCAGCCGGGCTTGATTGCCCTGCACAGCAACCGTACCGAAACGCTGGCAGAAGCGGTCTTTGCTTGGTTGCGCCAGCACCCGTTGTCTCCTTTAGAGGAAGATATCGTCCTCGTACAAAGCAATGGCGTGGCCGAGTGGTTCAAGATGGCGCTGGCCAGTAATGATGACGTTTGCGCTGCAGTGCGGGTCGAATTGCCATCGCGTTTTTTGTGGCGCACCTATCGGCAAGTGTTGGGGCGTAGCAGCGTGCCAGTGCAGTCGCCCGTCGATAAAACGCCGTTGACTTGGCGTTTGATGCAGCTGTTACCGGAGCTGTTGGAGGTGCCTGAATTCGCTCCCGTTGCTAGCTTTTTGCACCCCGGTGGCGCAGATCGGTTGCTGCAACTGGCCAGCCGTTTGGCCGATTTGTTTGACCAATACCAAGTCTATCGACCCGACTGGTTGCTGGCTTGGGCTGCGGGGCGAGATGTGCTGGCTGCGCCCGGACGAGCCGACTTGCCCGTGCCTCCCGAGCAGCAATGGCAACCGCTGCTGTGGCGCGCGGTGATAGCGACGTTGGATGCGCGCGAACTCAGCGCTATTCGCCCGCTGATTCACCAGCGTGCGCTGGATACGCTACTCAGTAGCGTTGATCCAGCCCAATCGGTGGCGCGGCGCGTGGTGCTGTTTGGCACCTCACATGTCTCGCTGCCAGTACTGCAAACTCTGGCTGCGCTGGCCGGTCACACCCAAGTGCTGTTGGCCATTCCCAATCCTTGCCGCTTTCATTGGGCTGACATCATGGAAGGGCGCGATTTGCTGCGCATGGAGCGTCGCCGCCAGCCGTTGCGCAGTGGGCGCGATTTGGCCGACTTACCGCTAGAAGATATGCACGCCCACGCCCATCCGCTGCTGGCTGCTTGGGGTCGGCAAGGACGGGATTTTGTGCGTCAGCTGGATGAATTTGACGATGCGCAGCAAGCCCAGCAGCGCTTTGCCCTGCCACGCGTGGACTTGTTTGACGAGGACGAGACACCGGACGCACCGTTGCTGTTGCAAGTGCAGCAACACATCCGCGACCTGCGCCCCTTGGCCGAACACCCCAAGCTGACTGCCGATGTGCTGGACCGCTCTATCGTGTTTCACCAAGCGCACAGTGCTTTGCGTGAAGTCGAGGTATTGCACGACCAGCTGCTGGCCTTGCTGGCTGAGCAGCCTGTGGACACGCCCTTGCAGCCGCGCGATGTGGTGGTGATGGTGCCGGATATCGACACCATGGCACCGGCGATTCGGGCTGTGTTTGGCCAATATGGCCGGCGCGATGCACGCTTTATTCCGTTTGACATCGCCGACCTGAGTGCGCGCGCCAGCAGTCCGCTGGTCAGCGCGCTGGAGTGGCTGCTGCGCTTGCCGCAGCAGCGCTGCCGGCTGAGTGAATTGCGTGATTTGCTGGATGTGCCCGCTGTCGCCGCACGCTTTGGCGTGGTGCCCGATGCGCTGGGGCGGCTGACGCAATGGATGGCCGGCGCTGGCATCCGCTGGGGCTTGAACGAAACCCAGCGCGCCGGCTTGGGCTTGTCGGCCTGCGGCGCGCAAAACACCAGCGCTTTTGGCCTTCGCCGTATGTTGCTGGGCTATTCCAGTGGCAACACACCGTTTGCCGACTTGCAGCCTTATGGTGAAGTTGGCGGACTGGAGGCTGAATTGGCTGGCGCACTCGCCAGCTTGCTGCACCGCCTTGAACTGTGGCGTGAGCAGGCTAGCCAGCCGGCCACACCCGTGCAATGGGCGCAGCGTGGCCGCGCGCTGCTGGCCGATTTGGTCGCGCCGACCGACGATGCCGACCGCGATACGTTATCGGCGCTGGATGACGCGTTGACCCGCTGGCAAGAAGCCTGTGAGCAGGCGCAGTTTGATGCAGCGGTGCCGTTGGCGATTGCGCGCAAAGCGTGGCTGGATACGCTGGAAGAGCCGGCGCTGAACCAGCGCTTTCGCGCTGGCGGCGTGACGTTTTGCACGCTGATGCCGATGCGCGCCATTCCGTTTGAGGTGGTATGCCTGCTCGGCATGAACGACGGCGATTACCCGCGCCGCGCGCCGCGCAGTGACTTTGACTTGATGGGTTTGCCCGGCCAAAACCGCCCTGGCGACCGTTCGCGCCAAAGCGATGACCGCCAGCTGATGCTCGAAGCCCTGCTGTCGGCGCGGCGCGTGCTGTACATCAGCTGGACCGGCCACAGCGTGCGCGATAACAGCGCACAGCCGCCGTCGGTGCTGGTGTCACAACTGCGCGACTATTTGGCCGCTGGCTGGAGCGGTGAGGTGTTGGCCGGGCGCACCACCGAGCACCCGTTGCAGCCGTTCAGCCGGCGCTACTTTGAAGGCAGCCCCCATCTGCGCACCTACGCGCGTGAATGGCGCTCGGCGCACGCTGCGCCGGATTCGGCGCAGGTCGCTGCAGCTGAAGTTGTTGTTACGCCAGCGCCCGCCGCCGCTTGGGCGCCCGATGTCAGCGCGGCGCTGACGGTGGAGCAATTGGCGCGGTTTTTACGCAATCCCGTCAAAGCCTTTTTCCGCGAGCGCTTGGGCGTGGTGTTCGATGCGCTAGAAGAAGATCCGGCCGACGATGAATCTTTCGGTTTGGGCGGGCTGGAGGAATACGGCGTGGTGCAAGCCTTGGTGAATGAGGTTTTAACGGATGTGGCGCAATACCCCGGCGTTGACGCTCAGGCGCTGGCCGCGCTGCTAGCGACGCGCCTGCAAAACCTGCGCCGCGCCGGCCGGCTGCCGTTGGGTGGTTTTGCCGAGCGCGCCCAAGCGCAGTTAGAAATCATCTTGTTGCCCCTGCTACAAGCTTGGCAGGAGGTACAAGCCCAGCACCCTGAGATGGCGGCACGTGTACCGCTGTATTGCACCGAGAGTCTGGCGCAGGAGGACGAGGATGGCGCTGCCACAAAAGACCGCCCCACGCTGCTCTTGCAAGACTGGCTCGACCATTTGCGCCACGGCGTACAGGGGAGTGATGGTGCGCCCGTGTGGGTCGAGCTGACACCTTCTAAGCTGGTGCAAGACGTCAAAAAAGGCACGCTGCGCACCGACAAGCTGCTCACTGCTTGGGTGCGCAGTTTGGCAGCGGCGGCCAGCGGTGTGGTGGTGGACGGCATTTTGGTGGGGCGCGATGCCACGTTGCGCATCACGCCGCTCGACCCCGACAGCGCACAGGCGGCACTGGATGACCTGTTGTACGCGTGGCGCGAAGGTATGGCCAATCCGCTGCCGTTGGCACTGCGCACCGGGTTGGCGCTGGTGAAAGAGCAAGATGCCGCTGCTGCCTATAACGGCAGCTATCAGCGCGAGGGCGATGTGGCCGAGCCTTGCTTGGCGCGCATGTACCCTGACTTTGAAGCCCTCACCGACGATGGCCGTTTTGAATGGCTGGCGCAGTCCCTGTGTCGGCCACTGGCTCAATGGGCGGGTACCCACGTCATCGCCACGCTGCACAGCTTGGCCAGTTTGGATAGCGACAGCGCCGCAGGAGCATAGCCATGACACATTCCAGCAGCACACAAAGCACACCGCTGCAGGCCATCGACTTTCCACTCTGGGGCAGTCGCCTGATTGAAGCCAGTGCCGGCACTGGCAAAACGTGGACGATTGCCGCGCTGTACCTGCGCTTGGTGCTCGGCCACGGCGGCGCTAACGCCTTTGCGCAGCCGCTGCGCCCGGCGGATATTTTGGTGATGACCTTCACTCGCGCCGCCACGCGCGAGCTGTCCGACCGTATCCGCGCCCGCTTGATCGAAGCGGCGCAGTGTTTTCGCGGCGAAAGGCCTGTGCCAACGCACGACGGTTTTCTGGCCGACTTACTCGCCGCCTATCCCGAAGGTGCCGCGCGCCGCAGCGCCGCGTGGCGTTTAGCGATGGCGGCGGAAGGCATGGATGACGCAGCCGTCCACACCATCGATGCGTGGTGCCAGCGCATGTTGCGCGAACACGCTTTTGACAGCGGCTGTCTGTTTGATGAAGAGCTCAGCGCTGATGAAAATGCCGTCCACATCGAAGCTGCGCAAGACTACTGGCGCCAGCAGTGCTACCCGCTGCGCGGCGAAGCGCTCGATGCTGTGCTGCAGGTGTGGCGCAATGTCGATGCGCTCATCAAAGATATGCACAAGTTGTCCGAGCAAGCCCTACCGCCCGGCAGTGGCGCAGGCACGCTGGCCGACTGTGTGCGCCAGCATGTGGATGCACACCACAGCGCCATCGCCACGCTGAAAGTCGGCTGGGCGCAACGTGCGCAAGCGATGCAAAACTGGTTGGATAGCCAAACCGCTCCCAAAGTGTGCGACTGGGATCGGCGCTCTCTATCGCCGAAAAACTACACCCGCTGGCTGACTGCCTTGGGCGCATGGGCTAACAGCACTGGTGATTCCGTACTGGATTTGACCGGTACGGCCAAAGAGCGTTTGACCCCCGATGGCCTGCTAGCGGTGCGCAAAGACAGTGCGCCAGACATCACCCTGCCCGGCGACTTTCAAGCCTTTGCTGACTTACTCGACGCACTCAACGCACTGCCTGATCCGAGCATCGCACTGCGCTTGCACGCCGCCGCCCACGTCCAAGCGCGCCGGATAGAGCTGAAGCAATACGCTGGTACCTTTGGCTTCCAAGACATGCTCGAGCGCCTTGACCAAGCGCTGGCCGGACCCAACGGCGAGCGCCTGCGCGCCCGGATGATTGCGCAGCACCCGGTGGCGCTGATTGACGAGTTTCAAGACACCTCGCCGCTGCAATACCGGCTGTTTGAGCAGCTTTACCGCACCGCAGACAACGACCCCCATACCGCGCTGCTGCTGATTGGCGACCCCAAACAATCCATCTACGGTTTTCGCGGTGCCGACATTTACAGCTACCTGTCCGCGCGCCGCGCCACAGCGGGTCGCCACTACGTGCTGGGCACCAACTACCGCTCGACGCAGGCGCTGGTGGATGCGGTGAACCACAGCTTTGCGCGGGCTGAAGCGCGTGCGGGTGCCGGTGCTTTTATGTTCCGCAGCAGTGATGCCCAAGCCGACAACCCGCTGCCGTTTGTGCCGGTGGCCGCTAGTGGCCGATCCGAGCAGTTTCAAACCGCTGATGGCGCTGTCCCGGCGCTGAGCCTGGTACACAATTTGGAACTGCGCAGCAGCAGCGACCACCGCCAGCTGTTTGCCGCCCTGTGCGCCGAGCGCATCAGCACGTGGCTGAACGACGACCAAGCCGGTTTTGCCGAATCAGGCAAACCCTTGCAGCGCCTGCGCCCCGCCGACATTGCGGTGCTGGTGCGTACCGGCAAAGAAGCCCAAGCGGTGCGCCGCGAATTGCGCCGGCGCGGTGTGGCCTCGGTCTATCTGTCGGACAAAGATTCGGTGTTTGACAGCGGCGAAGCGCAAGACCTGCTGCACTGGCTGCACGCCGTCGCCGAGCCGCTGAATGTGCGCCGCCTGCGCGCCGGTTTTGCCACCCGCAGCGTCGGCCTGACGCTGGACGAATTGCTGCACCTCGCCACCGATGACGATGTGCTGGATGCGCGCAGCGAGCAACTGCGCGCGCTGCACTATGTCTGGCAAACGCAAGGCGTGTTGACCATGCTGCGCCAGACGCTGCACCAGTTGGATTTGCCCGCGCGCTGGCTGCAGCAAACTGATGGCGAGCGCCGCCTGACTAACTTTTTGCACTTGGCCGAACTGCTCCAAGTGGCCAGCGCGCAGCTGGAAGGCGAGCAAGCGCTGATTCGCTGGCTGGGCCAGCAACTGCAAGGCGAGCGCAGCGGCAGCGACGAGCAAATCGTCCGCTTAGAAAGCGATGCCGACTTGGTCAAAGTCGTCACCATCCACAAAAGCAAAGGGCTGGAATACCCGGTGGTGTTGCTCCCGTTTGCCAGCAGCTACCGCCCGGTGACGCGCCAATACACCTCGTTTTTGAATCTGGCCGATGACAGCGGTCAGCGCCACCTGCACCTGAGCTTGAGCGATGAAGCCATTGCACAGGCTGACTTAGAGCGCCAGCGGGAAGACCTGCGCCTGCTCTACGTCGCCCTGACGCGCGCGCGCCATGCGCTGTGGCTGGGCTTTGGCGCGCTCAAGAGCGGCAACAGCAGCAAATGCACTGCGCATTGCAGCGCCGCCGGCTACTGGCTGGGTGGTGCGCAGCCATACGAAGCCGCCGATTGGCTGGTGCCGCTGCAAGCGCTGGCCCAAGATCGCAGCGATATTGCCCTGCACGCGGCCGCACACGGTCTGCCCTACGACGTGCCGCGCACCCAATTGGCCGCGCGCGCTGCACCGGCAGCGCTGCACGAGCAGCCGCTCTACAGCGCCGAGTTTGAGCGCAACTGGGGCATTGGCAGCTTCTCGCAACTGGTGCGCGGTGTCGGCCAAAGCGCTGCTAACCAAAGCGCTGTTACTTTGCAGCGCGCGGGCGATGACGAGCGGGCGTTGGATAGCGCGGTGGCGCTGCTGCCAACGCGCGTCGCCGCCGCTACCGATAGCGCTGCGGTCTGGCACGCGTTCCAGCGCGGCCCGGTAGTCGGCAATTTTTTGCACGACCAATTGGAGTGGCTGGCCGGCGAAGGCTTTGCCTTGGCTACCGAACCCACCTTAGCCGAGCGCCTGCGCCGCCGCTGCGAACGCGCCGGCTACAGCGATGCGGCGGACGACGTGGTGCAGTGGCTCAGCGCGGTAGTAGCTACGCCGCTGCCCAGCGTCGGCGTGGCGCTCAATGCCCTAGAACATCTCCTGCCCGAGATGGAATTTTGGCTGCCCACCGGCCAGCTGCAAGCCAGCCAAGTCGATGCTTTGTGCCAGCAGCACCTGCTGCCCGGCCAAGAGCGCGCCGGGCTACCCAAGCGCACCCTGCACGGCATGTTGATGGGCTTTGCCGACTTGGTGTTTCAGCACGAAGGGCGCTATTGGGTGCTGGACTACAAGTCCAACCACTTGGGCGCCGATGGTGCGGCCTACCACGTCGATGCGCTGACCCAAGCTATGGCCGCGCACCGCTATGACGTGCAAGCCGCCCTGTACCTGTTAGCCCTGCACCGCCTGCTGCGCCAGCGTTTGGGCGCGGCCTACGATCCGGCGCAGCACTTGGGCGGTGCGGTGTACCTGTTTTTGCGCGGCATCGACGGCCCAGCAAGCGGTGTCTTCACCGTCACGCCACCGCTGGCGCTGTTAGCGGCGCTGGACCAGTTGCTGGCCTGCCAAGAGAGTGCCGCATGAACACCGCTCAGAAAGATTTGGCCATGTCCACTTTCCCCGCTTTTGCCACTTTGTCCAGCACCGACACCATCAGCCCTCAAGAAACCTTAGACACCCTGCGCGCGTGGAGCGAGGCCGGTTGGCTGCGCCGCCTTGATAGCGCGCTGGCGGCTTTTATGGCCGAGCTCGATCCGCACCCCGCCCCTGCGGTGCTAGTGGCCACGGCGCTGTTGGCGCAGATGGAAGGGCGCGGCCACAGCTGCCTGCCGCTGGCACCGTTGTTGGCGCAACCCGGCGCGGTGCTGGGTTGGCCGGCGACCGCGCTGGCCGAATTGGATGCCCTGCTATTGCGCCTGCCGCACGGCCTGGCCGACTGGCGCGCTGCCTTGCTCCATAGCAGTGTGGTCGATGGTGTCGAAGGAAGTGAAGCGGGCGACCAGCCCTTGGTGCTGCGCGGCAGTGCTGCAGCACCCCGGCTGTACCTGCGCCGCTATTGGGGCTATGAAGGTGCGGTGGCGCAGCAAATTGTGGCGCGCACCGCTACGCCGGTGGCAGTCGATGCCAGCGCTGTGCGTCCGTGGCTAGACCGTCTGTTTGCATCCGACGCGCCAGCGACAGCCGACACCCCTGCCGACTGGCAAAAACTCGCCTGCGCATTGGCGCTGCGCGGGCGTTTTTCGGTGATTACCGGCGGCCCCGGCACCGGCAAAACCTACACCGCCGCGCGCCTGCTGGCGCTGCTGTTCGCCGTGGATGCCCAGCCCGAGCGCCTGCGCATTGCACTGGCCGCGCCCACCGGCAAAGCCGCAGCGCGGCTGAAGCAATCCATCGACACCGCGCTGGGCGAGCTGCGCCAGCGCGTCGGCAGCACGCTCGACTTGGACGCGCTGACCCAGCGCATGGGCGCGGCGCGCACGTTGCACTCGCTGCTGGGCGCGCGGCCGGACACGCGCCAGTTCCGCTACCACGCCGGCCAGCCGCTGGACATTGATGTGCTCATCGTCGATGAAGCCTCGATGGTGCATTTGGAAATGATGGCCGCGCTGCTGGCCGCCCTGCCGCCGACGGCGCGCGTGGTGCTGCTGGGCGACAAAGACCAACTGGCCTCGGTTGAAGCCGGCGCGGTGCTGGGCGACCTGTGCCGTGACGCGCAAGCGGGCCGCTACAGCGCCAGCACCGCCGCCTACGCGCTGGCCGCCACCGGCGAAGCTATCGCGCCGGACTATCTGCAAAGCGCCGGCAACGCACCGCCACTGGCACAACACACCGTGATGCTGCGCCACAGCCGCCGCTTTGGCGGGCCGATTGGTGCGCTGGCGCTGGCGGTCAATCGCGGCGATGCCTCCGCTGCCCAGCAGGTATTGCACGACGCCAAAAGCGGCGCGCTGGCCAGCTACGAAGGCGTAAACCCGGTCGCGGCCGTGCGGCTGGCGCTGGAAGGGCGCGCTGGCGCTCCCGGTGGCTACAGCGCTTACCTCGACTGTATGAACCAGCGCCCGGCGGCGGGCGATGCTGCTGCGCACGCCGTTTGGGTACACAGCGTATTGACGGCCTTTGATCGCTTTCGCCTGCTGTGCGCCGTGCGCGAAGGCGACTGGGGCGCTGCCGGCCTGAACCAAGCCGTGCAAGCCGCCCTGCAACACGACAAACGCCTGTCAGTGCGCGGCGAGTGGTACATCGGCCGCCCGGTGATGGTCACGCGCAACGACCCGGCGCTGGGCGTGTTCAACGGCGACATCGGCATCACCCTGCCGGCTGCCGTCCTGCCTCAATCCGATGGTGCTGACGCTGCCCCGCGCCTGCGCGTTTACTTTGCCGATGGCCCGCAACTGCGCTCGGTCGGCGTCGGGCGGCTGGCGCATGTCGAAACCGCCTTCGCCATGACCGTCCACAAAAGCCAAGGCTCCGAGTTTGAGCACACCGCGCTGGTGCTGCCGGCGCACGCTGGCCCGGTGCTCAGCCGCGAGCTGGTCTACACCGGCATCACCCGCGCGCGCACCGCGTTTACGTTGGTCGCCGCGCAGCCCGGTTTACTGGCGACGGCAGTGCAGCAGCGCACCCAGCGCGCCAGCGGATTGCAAGATTTGCTGGGCTAAACCCGTTCAAAATACTCTTAAATTAATAGCTGCTAGCGCACGTATCTAAAGGGCTAGAGGCTGATTTGACCTAAAAAATACCCCTCAATGCACCCCTCCGAAGAAGACAGTCGCCTGATTGCGGGCGATGGCCCTGTCAACCGCCGCACCGCGCTGCAACCGCAGCACCGCGCCCCGCAGCAGCGCAGCGAGCGAGCTGCGCCCGCCGCGCTGCAACAGCGCATGGAGCGTGTCCACACCCGCCACCGCTTTGGTGCGCCGCTGGCCGAGCAGCTCGCAGCGTCTCGGGCATCAGCGCAAGCGCCGGCCTCGGGCGCGCAGATTGCGCTCGGGGTGCTGGCAGCGTGCGGCGCTGTGGTGGCGTTGCTGGGGGCGATTCAATCGCTGGTGCTGGTGCTGGTGAGCGGCGCAGTGTTGGCGGGCTGCGGCGCGCTCGGTGGGGTCATTGTCCAGCGCAAAACCGCTGCTGCTGCTCAGGCCAGCGCAGCGGCGCCCGCGTGGTTTGACCCCGCCGCCTTGGCCGCCTTTGATGCGGCGCTAGAAACCGCTGCTGCCGAGTTGGATGACGACAACGCCGCGCAGCTGCTGGCCATCAAAGCGGCGTTTCAGCGCCTAGCCCCGCAAGCGGGCGCGCCGGACGAGCATTTCACCGTGGACGACCGGCTGTATCTGCGCGAGTGCCTGCGCCGCTACGTGCCCGACAGCGTCACGGCTTATCTGCGCGTGCCGGCGGCCCAGCGCAGCGAGGCGCTGCTCGATGGCCAGCCCTGCGCGCAAAGCGCCCTGCGCCAACAGCTCGATTTGCTGCTGGAAGAAATTTTGCTGCGCGAAAAGAAAATCGGCCGCAGTGCGGCCGAACCATTGCTCAGTCAGCAGCGATTTTTGGACGCTAAAAAATCGCGCTAACCCCCCACTGGGATTAAGCGGCATCGGCCTCGCCGCTGCGGGCGCGGGCGGAGCGCTGCTCCAGCAAATCGGCCTCCTGCGCATCGCGAATGGTCTTGGCCAGCGTGAAGCTGCTGCTGACCATGAACAGCCACGTCACCAGCATGTAATATTTTTGCCACTGGTCGATGTTCATGCGCCACAAGCCCCAGCCGGTCAACAACACGGCGGCGGCAAAGGCAATCCACACCGCAATCACCCACATCGAAGTGTCCACCTGCCCATCGCGGTTGTCGCGCTGGGTTTTGGCGACGCTAAAGCTGGCAAACAGACAAAAGAACATGCCAATTGCCAAAAAAGCGCGGTCTAAATCTTGCCCCGGCATATTCAGCACGCCCAAGCCCGCGCACAGGACAGACAGCACAAACGACAAACGCACTTGCATCCGCCAAGCAGCGGTGTCGCGCTGCACGATGTAACGACTACTGGTGGCCATGAGAGGGTTCCCCTTTAAAAAATAACAATTAGAGCTTGACCGGGCCGCTCAACTGCGCGCTGTTGGCTTGGCGCACTTGCTCTCGCCGCGCCTTGTCGGTGTAGTGCTCGGCGCGCTGGAGTTCGGCGGCAATCATGGCGTTGTTTTGCCCCATCACCACGATGGCTTGCGCGCGAAAGTTGTCCATCGCGTCCATCGCTTGAAAGGTCTGGTCAAACATCTCTTTGAGCTTGTCGATGCCGACCATTGGGTTTTGCGCAAACTGGGTGGTTTTTTCGACATGGGTGTTGAGTTGGCGGCCACTCTCGGCTATCAGCGCCTCGACGGTGGCGTTGACGCCTGTCAGCATCTCCATCACCTTGATTTGGTTGCCGGTGGCGCGTGCCACGGTTTGTGCCACGGCCAGCGCACTCATGCCGGTGGTGGCGACGCGCGTGCAGCCGTTCATCAGCTCGCGCCCTGTCTTCTTCAGCACATCCAGCGCCAAGTAGCCGTTGGTGCACACCGCTTGCTGGGTCAGCATGTCTTGCAGGTTTTGCCGGGCGTAAAACAGCACCTCTTGCTCCAGCGCTTTGGCGCGCACAGCGTCGCTGGCGCGCAGCGCCTGCACCTGCGCGAACAGCTTGGCATCGAGCAGTTCGGCAAAGCGGATTGCGCCGGCCAGTTTTTGCATCGCCTCCCACAGCTTGCCGCGCGTGGCTTCGATATCGACCACATCGCGCTGGATATCGTCGCGCGCGGCGTACAGCTGCTCCATGCTGGCGTTGAGTTGCGCGCTGGCACCCTGAAATTTGCGAAAGTAGTTTTGCAGCCGGTTGCCAAACGGGATAAAGCCCAGCAGTTTTTGCGGCTGAAACAAATCGCCCTGCTTGCCGGGGTTGAGCTCATCGAGTTGGCGGCGCATGTCTTGCAGCGCTTTGAAGGCGGTGCTGTCTTCGCTGCCGACAAAGTTGCGCTGCACCAGCCGGCCTTGCATCAGGCTGGCGGCGATGGAGATTTCCTCGCGCCCCAGCGCAAACGCGCTGTCGAGCTTGGCGCGAAAGCCGTCGCTTTGCACGTCCTCGCTCAGCAGCGCGGCGATGAATTGCGCCACCTGCGCATCGACCGCTTGCGTCAGCTCTGGCGGCAAGGGGATGGCGGTTTTGGCCACCTCGTTGCTGATAGGCTGCACCACCTCGGGGGGCGTGAGCTGAAAGCCGACGGGCGCGGCAACGGTCTGGGTCATTTGGGTTTCCTCCCCTCGCGAGAATTTAGGGCGATTTTAGGGAGCGCCGGAGCCGTTTTTGGCGCTTTTTGATCGAAACCGACCCAATAAGTGGCGCGCTGCGCTAGTTTGTGTGAATTAAATTCAATTAAAATTGATAGCTGTTATCGCACGTATTTAAAGGGCTAGAGGCCAGTTTGACTCAAAATCAGCCGGCCAAATCCACTGCATCTACCAAGGCGCTCAACGGCAAGTCGTGCAGCTCTTGCAGCAACTGCACCAACTGCGCCGCTGCCGCCTCCACCACAGCGCGCCCCTTGTCGGCAGTGGCCGCCGCCGCGTTGCCGACCGCTCCGGCGGGGTGGTAATCCTGCATTTGCCAGCCGAATTTGGCGCTTTTGCCGTTGCCCAAAATCGCATAGCGCGCGGCGCGGTCTTGCGAGGTGGAGTGAAAGTCGCGCGCGTGTTCCATCTGCACCCTGCCCGGCGCGAGGTGCAACATCATCGACGTCTCGATATCACCCGCGTGGATGCCAAAGCGGTGCTCCTCAGCGCTGAACTGGCTGGCCACAGCATCCGGCAACGGCAGGCTAAACCAGCTGGCGCTGTAGACCAGCAGGTGCTGCTGGCTGCGCAGCTCGCGCGCGACGATGTCCATCACGCTGACTTGGCCGCCGTGGCCGTTGAGCAGCAGCAGCTTTTGGATGCCAGCGCGCGCCACGCATTCGCCCAGCTGCGTCCACAGCGCCAGCAGCGTGCTGGGTGACAGCGTCAGCGTGCCGGGGTAGCGGCTGTGTTCGGGGCTGAGGCCGATGTTTTGCGGCGGCAAAAACAGCACTGGCAAGGCGGCGGGCAGCAACGGCAGCGCTGCATCGATCACGCCTTGCAGCAGCGTGCTATCGACCGACAGCGGCAGGTGCGGGCCGTGCTGCTCGGTGGCGGCGACGGGCAGCACGGCGACGGTGGCGGCGGCGAGGCCGCTGTGTTGCGCGGCGACAAAGTCGCGCGTCGAGACGTCAGCCCACCAGCGCGATGGCCAAAAAAGAGAGTAAGCATTCATTCGCTCGATAGTAGGGGATGGCACCTGCCGCCGTTACCATGCGCCGCACCCTTTTGGAACCAAAGCGCCGCCCTGCGCTCCTACTGAGCCTATGTCGTACCGCTTCTTTTTTCGCCTGCTGGCTGCACTGCTTTTTATAGCTGCTAGCGCACTGTCCACGGGCGTTAGCGCCCAATTGAGCTTCAACAATGACCGCCTGCAGGCGGGCACCAGCACCAGCGTAGTCACCACGCCGCGCGTGCGCGCCGAGCTGGTGGCCTACGCGCCCCAAGGCGTGGCAGCGGGCCAGCCGCTGTGGTTGGGGCTGCAAATTGCCCACCAGCCGGGCTGGCACACCTATTGGAAAAACCCCGGCGACTCTGGCCTGCCCACCGAGCTGAGGTGGACGCTGCCCGCAGGCGTGGATGTCGGCGACATCGCGTGGCCGGTGCCGCAAAAACT